>NZ_DJTA01000014.1:92082-203088 GCF_002440335.1 Sphingobacterium sp. UBA6320
TCGCCTTTTTTAGGATAAGAATATCGTGTTGATTAAGGGATGTTCAAATATTTATGTGTCTGTAGTGAGATATTCCATTTCGGATTATCTTTAACATGATCAATGATAAGCGGAGTCATTTCTGCATACTTAGACCATTCAGGTTGTAGGTATAGTTTACAATCGCTGTTGACTAGTTTTGAATGCTCCTCTGCCCATTCAAAATCACTTTTATTGAAAACGATGACTTTTAATTCGCCTGCAGCTTCTAAAACATCTTTTCTAGGGGCTTTGAATTTTTTTGGAGATAGACAGATCCAATCCCATTCACCACTGAGTGGGTAGGCTCCTGATGTTTCAATAAACGTTTGAATACCAGCTTTGTGCAATCCTTTTGTCAGATAGTCTAAATTATAGATTAAAGGTTCCCCTCCGGTAATGACAACGGTTTTCGCTGGATATTTTTTAGCATTTTCAATAATCTGGTCTGCAGTAGTCAATGGGTGTAAATTAGCATCCCAGCTTTCTTTGACATCACACCAATGACAACCGACATCACATCCTCCCAATCGAATAAAATATGCAGCTTTTCCTGTGTGAAATCCCTCTCCCTGAATTGTATAGAATTCTTCCATTAACGGAAGCAAAGTACCGTCTTCTGGAACTTGATGTGACATAGTAATGAATTTAAGATTGCAAAAATAATAAAAAAGATTGTGATATCGGGATTGTTTTCAATTCATTACTTTTAGATTAGATAGGTTTAGCACTTTGCCGATATTATTTTTAATGAGATTTTAGGTACCGGCTGCGATACAAAAAATCATTACATGTATCGTGTAGTTTTTCAATAGCTGAAGTGCATGTGCTAGGTTTGCGAAATAGTCAAAAGTATGACATTTGTACAGGAAAGTAGCTCATATCAAATCTTAATGGAGTATGGGTAAGACTTAAAAGTGTAATTATCGATTATTTTCAGTATATTTGATGGATAAGGAATCTATGAATAGATTTTAAGAGTTAAGCTTTGCAGATAGCGAACAACTTAGTATGTTGTTTATCTGTAAAGTATTGTTTTATAAATAATTACTAAAAATAATCATATTTGTTGATGATTAAAATTACATTACCTGATGGTTCCGTTCGTGAATATGAAAAAGGGACTTCAGCTGCTCAAGTAGCACTGTCAATTTCGGAAGGTCTAGCTAGAAATGTATTAGCGGCCGAAGTAAATGGAGAAATTTGGGATTCATCTCGCCCGATTGAAGAAGATGCTACCGTAAAATTGTTAACTTGGAATGATACGAATGGTAAATCTACCTTTTGGCATTCTTCAGCGCATTTATTAGCCGAAGCATTAGAAGATCTTTATCCAGGCATCAAGTTTGGTATTGGTCCTGCTATCGAAACCGGTTTTTATTATGATGTAGATTTTGGCGATCGTGAATTTTCATCGGATGATTTTAAACACATCGAAGATAAGATGTTGGAATTGGCAAAGCGTAAAGAAACTTTCGAACGCAAAGCCGTTTCAA
This sequence comes from Sphingobacterium sp. UBA6320, assembly GCF_002440335.1. Classification (NCBI taxonomy): domain Bacteria; kingdom Pseudomonadati; phylum Bacteroidota; class Sphingobacteriia; order Sphingobacteriales; family Sphingobacteriaceae; genus Sphingobacterium; species Sphingobacterium sp. UBA6320. The sequence continues at coordinate 93,597 of NZ_DJTA01000014.1, forward strand.
AAGCTGATGCTGTTGCTTATTTTACTGAAAAAGGGGACGAGTACAAATTAGATCTGATCAAAGATCTTGAAGACGGAAAGATCACATTTTATACACAGGGCGAATTTACAGATTTGTGTCGTGGTCCGCATATTCCTAATACAGGATTTATCAAAGCAATCAAACTGACGAATGTAGCTGGTGCATACTGGAGAGGTGATGAGTCTCGTAAACAATTGACTCGTATTTATGGGGTTACATTTCCAAAAGCTTCTGAATTAACTGAATATTTAAAGTTTATCGAAGAGGCTAAGAAACGTGATCACCGTAAACTAGGTAAAGAATTGGAATTGTTTGCTTTTTCAGAAAAAGTTGGAGCTGGACTGCCATTGTGGTTACCAAAGGGAGCTGCTTTACGTCAGAAATTGCAAGATTTTTTGCAAAGAGCGCAATTGAAATCAGGATATGAGCCTGTTATGACTCCTCATATCGGTAACAAGCAATTGTATGTGACTTCTGGTCATTATGATAAGTATGGTGAGGATTCATTCCAACCTATTAGAACTCCAGTTGAAAATGAAGAGTTTTTCTTGAAACCGATGAACTGCCCACATCACTGTGAGATCTATAAGACAAAACCGCGTTCTTACAAGGATCTTCCTGTACGTTTTGCGGAATTTGGGACTGTATATCGATACGAACAATCTGGAGAGCTACACGGCTTGACACGTGTGCGAGGGTTTACTCAAGATGATGCGCATTTGTTTTGTCGTCCTGATCAAGTAAAAGAAGAGTTTAAAAAAGTAATCGACTTGGTCCTGTATGTTTTCAGAGCCCTAGGTTTTGAAGAGTATACGGCACAAATTTCGTTGAGAGATCCTGAAAATCGTACTAAATATATTGGTACAGATGAAAACTGGGCTTTAGCTGAAAGCGCGATTATTGAAGCTGCTGCAGAAAAGGAATTGTCTACGGTTATTGAGTATGGAGAGGCAGCTTTCTATGGTCCTAAGCTAGATTTCATGTTGAAAGATGCTTTGGGTCGTAAATGGCAGTTGGGTACCATTCAAGTGGATTATAATTTGCCTGAGCGTTTTGAATTGGAATATACAGGTTCTGATAATGCAAAACATAGACCTGTGATGATTCACCGAGCACCATTTGGTTCTATGGAGCGTTTTATCGCCGTATTGATCGAACATTGCGCGGGAGAATTTCCATTATGGCTTGCCCCAGAACAATTTATCATCTTGCCTGTATCAGAAAAATATGAAGAATATGCGAAAAATCTTTTAGAATCGCTAAATAATTCCGATATTCGCGGACTGATAGACTTGCGTGATGAAAAAGTAGGTCGCAAAATCAGAGATGCAGAAGTGAAAAAACTGCCTTACATGTTGATTGTGGGCGAGAAAGAGGCTGAGAATGGCACGATTTCTGTTCGTAAACATGGTTCAGTAGACTTGGGTTCCATGACTGCTGACGAATTTAGAGAAGTATTAATTAAAGAAATAACCGTTTAAATATTTAAACATTTGGCATTAAAAAGACCAGGTGGTCCTAGACCACCAATGAGAAAGAAAGAACCAGATCACCGCATTAATGAGCTAATCCGTGTGCCTGAGGTACGTTTGGTAGGTGACAATGTGGAAACAGGAGTATATCCTACACGTAAAGCTTTAGAGCTTGCAGATGAATTGGAACTTGATTTAGTTGAGATTTCGCCAAATGCTGTTCCGCCGGTTTGTAAAATTATCGACTACAGTAAATTTGTTTACGAGCAAAAGAAGAAACAAAAAGAAATCAAAGCTAATGCAAAGCAAACTGTTATTAAGGAAATCCGTTTTGGACCTAATACCAGCGAACATGATTTTGATTTCAAATTGAAACATGCAATTAAGTTTCTTGAAAGTGGTGAGAAAGTTCGTGCTTACGTACACTTTAAGGGTCGTGCAATTGTACACAAAGAACAAGGAGAGATCTTGTTATTGCGTTTTGCACAAGCTTTAGAAGAAGTGGGTAAAGTAGAATTGCTACCTAAATTGGAAGGAAAACGTATGTTTTTAACTTTAGCACCTAAATTGGTGGCTAAAAAATAATAAAGAAATTCTAACAGATTGATATAAAATTTAAAGTATTATGCCAAAAGTAAAAACCAATTCCAGCGCTAAAAAACGTTTTAAGCTTACTGGAACAGGTAAAATCGCAAGAAAAAACGCTTTCAAAAGCCACATCTTGACAAAAAAGAGCACAAAACGTAAACGTAACTTAACAACAACAAGTTATGTATCTGATGGCGATATGGGCAACGTTAAACGTATGCTTGCTATCGGTAAATAAGTTTTATTCGATTTAATTAATAATAATTTTTTAACCGGGTACAGGGTAGTAAGTTCATTGCAAAACATGGCGCCTTTTACCAAATAATTTTAAAAATATGCCACGTTCGGTTAACGCAGTTGCTTCGAGAAGAAGACGTAAAAAAATCCTTAAATTAGCGAAAGGCTATTATGGATCACGTAGCAAAGTATATACTATTGCTAAAAATACAGTAGAAAAAGGTTTACAGTACGCTTACCGCGACCGTAAAACCAAAAAACGCGAGTTTAGAGCTTTATGGATTCAACGTATTAACGCTGGAGCTCGTCAACAAGGTTTATCTTATTCCGTGTTGATCGGTAAATTAAACGCTAAAAATATTGGTTTAAACCGTAAGGTTTTAGCTGATTTAGCTTTAAACAACCCAGATGCTTTCAAAGCAGTTATTGACGCAGTAAAATAGAGTTTTAACCCCGAGTCAATTTGTTAGATATTGGAAAGGAACCCATCTGGGTTCCTTTTTTTTATTTTAATGTTGCAAGCTATTCATTATTTTATCATTTAATAATGAGCTGTTTTACAGTTTATTTTTTTGAACTGTTTTGAAGTTTGTAATATATTTTTATTTTTATATAAAAGAGCCGTAATTTATGAAGTTTCAAGATCTAGTAAATTTGTATGAAGAAGGGAGATATGAGGATTGTTTATCTGAATTGGAAGTGTTTCTTGTATTAAACCCTCAAGATATCCCAGCATTACTACTAAAAGCAAACGTACTTAAAGAACTTGATTATCAAATTTCAGAAGAAGACAATAATGAACTTTCATTAAATGATTTTCAAGAAGTCATCACCATTTATAAAACTATTTTAGAAATTGAACCAAACCATGAAGCTGCATTATTTGGTTTATTGGAAACGACACGATTTTTCTATAAAGATTTAGACTATGACGAGTACTCGTCGTATATCGAAAGATTGAGCGTACATGAGGACGAATTGGAAAATGTATGTCGATTCAGCGCTGATCTAAATTATCTACATGAAAAATATGCTGAATCAATTCGTAATATAAATGAATTGCTCGCCATTTATGAAGTGTTATATGCCCATGATCGTATTAGTAAATGTGCTTTGCTAACGGAAAGTGTACTTTTTAAAGCCATGATACTGCGGGAGAACCTCAATCAACATCAACAGGCATTAGCCGAATTTAAAAAATATAAACACGATATTCTATCCAATAATGTTTTGCTATACTTGGATATCGGTCAACTTGCACTGGAATATCATGATTATGAAATGATTGGTTGGGCAGGGGTGAAGGCAGTTTTATATGGAAATGAAGATCCAGAAGTAGATGCTGAAATATTTAAGTATTATGAACGGGTAATGGATTTGTTAAATGGTGGATTGGAAAATAAACAATGCATCTATTTTGCGATCATGGTACAACGCAATTTTCGTGAGGAGTTGGGACTTGATCTGTCCGACCCTCTCATCGAAGCTAAGCGTTATATCGATCTTTACCCGGACTGGTTCATTCCTTATCATTTTGCTGGAACGTATATTCTTGAAGGCGGAAACTATGATGAGGCGTTGCCTTACTTAGCGAAAGCCGTAGAATTGGAAGGCTTTTCAATTACGATCCACCGGTATATCTTGACTTACTATCACGTTCATAAAGAATTACCTGAAATTTTGAACTGGCCAGAAGATGGACCTATTGATTATTTTAATTCAGGATGTGAATTTTCAGAATTTGAAAATTCAATTGGTTCTCCAGTTCTAGATATGCCTTTATTAAATTATCGCCTACAGTTTTTTAAAAGATCGTACTTAGGATTTAAGGCGTATTTTCATGAGAATAAATTTGAAGCTAATTACTTCATCAATAGCCAACTTATGTCTATGTGTTGCAATAACTATGCGTTGGCACTCAGTAGTAAACGCAAATATGATGAGGTGATCGATATCTGTAAAGAAGGTCTTACTTATAGTCGGTTTTGGGAGCTGTACAATACTTTGGCTGATGCGTATTTTGAAAAAGGTGATTACGAAGATGCCTTGATCAATTATCATGAGTTATTGGATGAAAGTTTTAAAGAGTTTGACTTACCTAATTACCTTCGTATTTCTGCGTATGTCACCAAATGTGAATTTAAATTAGGCTATATAAAAGAAGCAGAGGAAAGGTTGAAAACCATCTCTCAGGAATATGACGAACTCATTCATTCGGCAGATTATGCCGCTTATGATGAAGAGGATCTGTTTGTGACCCGTCAGGCATATATGGAAATTCAGAATGCACGCTTTGACTTAATCAATCATAGGGGAGATTCTGAAACGTTAAAGGATTGGCAAAAAGAATTAGAAAATAAACCTGACGATGCCTCAAATTGGTATATGCTCATGCAAAATTATTTTCAGTTAGAACAGTACGATCAATGTATTGCGTGTGCTAATAATTACCAAGCAACAAAACCTATACAGGAAATGGCGCTTATCGATTATCGTAAATTGCATTATCTGAGAGGTAAATCGTACTATTTGTTGGGAAACTATGCTGCAGCTTTACAGGATCTTTTAGTCGCCTATGATTCTACTAAGTCCACTTTAGTAGAAGAAGAGTCGTATGGTGATTTTCATTTGATATTGATTCATGTTGTCCGCGCATATTTTCATTTGCGAGATTGGGAAAATGTTATTCGGATCAGTCAAGAGTCGCAAGAAATGTATGCTAATGAAAACTGGGAAGAGGATGATGACTGGATTGAAATGATGTTGATGTCTGCTGAAGCATCATTTGAGAGCAGTGATCAAGAGACTGCAAAGCAAAAGATTCAAGCCATCCTAAAGCTTTTTCCAAAACATGAAAAAGCTTTAGAAAAGAAAAAAGCTTGGGGATCTGGATGGTTGGGCTGGTTGAAAAAATAAAAACTTTATAGCCTTATTGATTGTTCTAGACACAAATATATTGTTATGATTATGATAAGAAAAAACATGATACTTGGTTTTGCTGCTATTCTATTAGCGGCCACAAGTGTAACCTACGCAGCGATCGATTCTAAACCTGTTAAGCAGGTGGATCAGGTAAAAGGAAAAGAAATTGTTATAGAAGGTAAAGGTAATAAGCGTACTATTAAAGTGACTGCGAATGATGTTGTCAAAATAGAGGGGCTGGAAAATGCAGTGACCATCGAAGGTTCTTTTGCGAAATTAGAGATAGAAGGTGCAAGTAATTCTGTAAACTTAGATCAAGTTAAAAAAGTCAGCATAGAAGGTATGGGAAATAAGGTCAATGCCAACAATGTTGATATTGTACATGTAGAGGGGACTCAAAATCATGTACATTATAAATCATCAAAAAATAAGACTGGTAAAGCGGATACAAAAATAGAAGGTGTAGATAATATGGTCATGAAGATTAAGTAATCACTTTGTACCGTACAATACTATAAAGGGACTGATTAATTTAATTGGTCCTTTTTATTTGATCCGTAAGAAAAAAAAACACGCTTTAAGCGTGCGACAAATTGTTCAATACAGGTAAGTTAATCCTCTCCTGATAATAAATCATCTCCATCAAATGTAAATTCGATTGCATCTGTGTAGCTTTCTAAAGCTGTTACTTCAAAGTCTTTAATCATTTTGTTTCATTTTTAATTACCATAAAGATAAGCTTGTATTCTTACCATACGGTAAATATGATGTGAAGTTTATGTTAAGTATTTCGAAATCGTTTTTTTGTTAATATACATGTGGTATTGAGCATGAAGTATTCAGATATATTGGTCTGTAAAGCCTCGTTTTTTAAAAGAAAAACTTATCTTAGTGCAATTACATTATGTAGGTCGTATAGTCATTTTGATACCTACTTTTTTCTTATTGATCACTAAATGAAAAAGTCTTCATGTCAAATTTAATTAATTTAAAAATTTTCAAGCAGTTTTTACAATCTAGTAATATAGGTGGTATTCTGTTATTTATCTGCGTTATTGTTTCCTTGATTGTTGCGAACACTCCACTGGCAACTTCGTTTAGTAATCTTTTAAATACAACGATCGGATTTGAGACAGAAAATATTCATTTGAACTACTCCATTCTGCTGTGGATAAACGATGGTTTGATGGCAATATTTTTTCTCTTGGTGGGTTTAGAGATCAAACGTGAATTGGTGGAAGGGGAATTATCATCTCCGAAAAAAGCTTTATTACCAATTTTAGCAGCGGTTGGTGGTGCTATTCTTCCAGCCCTCATTTATTTGTTTATTAATAAAGGTCTACCTACAGAACATGGCTGGGGAATTCCGATGGCTACCGATATTGCTTTCGCATTGGCTGTTATTACGCTATTGGGCAATCGGGTGCCAGCTAGTTTAAAGATTTTTTTGGCCGCCTTAGCTATTGTGGATGATTTATTGGCCATTTTAGTGATTGCTTTATTTTATAGTGGCGATTTACATTATAACTACTTATTTATTGCTTTAGGTATTTTCGCATTTTTATTAGGATTGAATTATTTTGGTGTCAAAAAGATTTGGGCTTACTTGATTCCTGGAGTATTTATTTGGTATTTTATTCACCATTCGGGTATACATGCAACAATTGCTGGGGTATTAGTGGCATTGACATTGCCGACAAATGCTACGGATGATGAATCGCCATTAGAAAAACTGGAACACATCCTTACTTCTCCTGTCAATTTTATTATTATCCCACTTTTTGCAATTGCAAATACCAATATCACGATTCATAGTGAAATGGTTGGAGGCTTAACTACTGCTTTGGGTATTGGTATAATAGGGGGGCTACTGGTTGGAAAATCTATTGGTATTTTAGGGATTTCTTTTATTGCTACAAAACTTAAATTATGCACCTTACCTGAAGGGGCCAACTGGAAACATATCTTTGGAGTAGGTCTACTTGGGGGAATTGGATTTACGATGTCCATCTTTGTCTCTATATTGGCGTTTACAGACCCGATGTTAATCGAAGAAGCAAAGTTTGCTGTATTGATCGGTTCTTTGTTTTCAGGAGCGATAGGCTATCTGTTTCTTGCTAGCATTGGAAACAAAAAAATGGGTTAATACTGATCATGTAGTATCCTTTTAAAAAAAAACTAAAGGAGTAATGATATATAGGGCTTATACAATACAATTGTATAGGCCCTTTTCTTTACAGAAATATTGCCTATCTAAAATAAGATTAGCTTACGAAGCTATTTTGTTTGATCTGCAAATTATAAAGAAAGTCATTTTAAGTTTATAATTTTTTGATAAAAGATAAGAGTACTTTTTAAGTGTTGAATAAGTTTATGATCTACTTTGATTTTAACAGTTTTTTAACATTAATGTGTCAACTTTTTTGAGTTATAGGGAGTTTAAATTTTTTACTGTCTTTTTCTTGTTACAAAATGTATTTGTTACAATAAGTGTATGTAGTTTTATCGCTTATGTATCAATCTGTTATGTATTTGTTTAAAAGATATTTAACAAATAATTATGAAATTTCAATCGTTTGCGTAAATTTAATTAACAACTAAACATGTAGTGCTAGGGGAGATTCTTCAAGAGGATGTAGCACTGATTAAATTACCAAATTAAACCTTTTTCACATTATGAGAAAACTACTACAGTTTCTTAACGAGGATTTTATTGAGCATAAAAAAACGATAAAATACTCTCTTTGGGCATCTACCGCACTTGTGTTGATTAGCCATCAAACCTTAGGTAACCCAATGTCCAAATTTGCTGATGCGACCTATTATGCGGTCAGTGCAAAGCCAGTACAAAAACCTATTCGAGGAAAAATTCAAGATGCAGCTACTAAAGAAGCGATCGCTGGAGCAACCATTAAAGTTGTCGGGAAAACGGCAGCCACATCATCTGATGCGGACGGTAATTTTCAGATTGATGCAGCTGTAAATGATGTATTAGAAATTACTTATGTTGGATTTTCGAAGCAGACTGTTAATGTTACTTCCACTTCATTGCCCCTTATTGTAGGCATGTTAAGTCAAAGTGATGATTTAGAGGAGGTCGTTGTAACGGGGTATAGCACGCAACGAAAAAAAGATCTAACAGGAGCTGTTTCTGTGGTCAACGTTGATCAATTGAAGAGTACGCCTGCTGCTAGTGCGGTCGAATCTTTACAAGGTCGGGCTACTGGTGTTCAGGTTGTTACAGACGGTGCGCCCGGTTCTACGCCACAGATTAAAATTCGTGGATATAGTACCATCAACAATAACGAACCGTTGTATATTATTGACGGAGTGCCTTACGAAGGTAAGCTGAGCTGGTTAAATCAAAACGATATAGAGTCTATGCAGGTGCTGAAAGATGCATCAGCGGCTTCTATCTATGGTTCTCGAGCAAATAATGGTGTTGTGATCGTAACCACAAAAATGGGGAAATCGGGTAAGCCACAAATTAATTTGGATGCCTATTATGGAGTACAAGTGCCTAATAGTAGCCGATTTCCGAAAATGTTGAGTCCGCAACAAGTTTTAGATATTGAAAATAGATTGGATGGAAAAAACAATACTTTACCAGATTATATAATTGCAGGTGCAGCACTCGGCAATGCCATTAAACCTGCTGACCTTGACATGTCAAAATATAAATACAATGCTACGAGTCGTTCTGATTTTTATCAGATCACGAAAGCAAATAAAGCAGGAACAAATTGGTTTGATGCTTTATCGCAAAATGCACCTACACAATCTTATCAATTGAGTGCTACAGGAGGTGGTGAAAGTGCTAATTATGCATTTTCAGGAGGTTATTTAAAACAAAAGGGTACCATTGTTCATACGGGTTTTGAAAAATATAATATCCGTTCTAACATGTCATTTTCTGCTTTTGATAAAAAGTTGAGATTTGGGGAAAATATACAATATTCGTTCACTGAAGGCTTTGGTATGGGGGTAAATACCAATACTGCCGGAGATTATATTGGAGAAGGTAGTGCCCTTGGTTTTGCTTATCGTATTCACAATTTGATACCGGTATATGATGAAGGTGGAAATTTTGCTGGATCGGTCGGTGGACAATATGGGAATGGGGAAAATCCTGTAGCAATAGCTTATCGTGCTAAAGATAATAAAAATAAGAGTAATCTATTTTTTGGAAATGTGTATGGTGAGTATGATCTGCTTAAGGGGTTGACCTTACGTACAAGTATGGGTATGAAGTATGAAAATTATAATACAGTTTCATATACCTACCCCAATCCAGAATTTACAGAGGGAAGCTTTAATAATGGAATGAATGAATCTTCTGGAATCAATAAAGAGTGGACTTGGACAAATACATTAAATTATAAAGCTAAATTTAATGATGACCATAACCTCAATATCTTATTGGGTACAGAGGCAATAGAGAATCGATATAGACAAATATCTGCTAGAGGAAATGGTTACTTTACAACAGCAAGTTTAGATTATTTTTACATCAATTCTGCTTCGAAGGACATTTTTGGAAACGGAGAGGGAAGTGTTGGAGCTCTATTCTCTATGTTCGGAAAAGTGGACTACTCGTATAAAGATCGTTACATTTTCAGTGGAACTGTGAGAAGAGATGGATCTTCCACTTTTGGACCTGATAATAAATATGGTGTATTTCCGGGTGTAAGTGCCGCTTGGCGCTTGTCTGAAGAAGAGTTTTTAAAAGGCTCTTCGTGGTTGAATGATCTAAAGATAAGAGCAGGATATGGCGTGACCGGAAATCAGCGCATTCCACAAAATCAATATGTGAATCGTTACAGAGTAGCAGTGAATCAATCTTCTTATCCGATCAATGGACCGCTTAGTTCGGGAGTATGGCAAAATGCATACAGTAACCCTGCTATCAAGTGGGAGCAAGTTTCTGCACTAAACCTTGGATTGGATTTTTCAATTCTGAATGGCGATCTTGATGGATCATTTGATTGGTATAATAAGAAGACTACCGATATGCTCTATCCACTTCCTTTGCCAGCAGTTGTCGCAGGTAGAGCATCTTCACCGTATGTCAATATCGGTGATATGCAAAATAAAGGAGTTGAGTTTTCACTGAATTATCACTACGGTAAGAAACAAGACAAACCTTTCACATTAGATCTGTCGGCAAATATTTCTAGAAATGTCAATAAGATCGTGTCATTGGCACCATCAATAAGCCAGCAGGTTTATGGATCATTCAGAAGTATGGAAACATCAATTTTGAAAGCTGGAGAACCATTGGGTGCGTTTTACGGATACAAAGTGGTCGGTATATATCAAGATGCTGCTGATATCGCAAGCGCTCCTTATGCTGATGGAAAGTCAAGGATAGGAGGACTTAAATATGCAGATATTAATGGAGATAAGGTCATCGATGCTAATGATAGAACGATCATCGGAAGCCCACACCCTGATTTCGTATATTCATTGAATATTAATGCTACATACAAAAACTTTGATTTAATGGCCTATTTCTATGGTTCTAAGGGAAATCAAAATTATGAAGCAACTCGTTACTTTACAGATTTTGGAGTTTTCAAAGGACAGAAAAGTGTGCGTGTTTTAGATGAGTGGAGTCCAACAAATACAGGAAGTATGATCCCTTCGCAAGTTAATGACGCCTCTCCTTATGAATATGCCTCTTCAAGTTACTATGTACAAGATGCAAGTTTTTTAAAGCTTAAGAATTTACAGATCGGTTATAATTTACCTGTTCAAAATCTATTTGGAGGAAATAGTTCGGTACGCAAATTTAGAATGTATTTTGCTGTTACGAATTTATTTACGATCACCAAATATGAAGGTTTAGATCCAGAGGTAACTGCTACTCCTTCAGATTACCCAGCATTGGGTGTTGATTTTGGAGTATATCCGCAGTCAAGACAATATATGTTAGGACTTAGTTTAGGATTCTAGGGCTTTATTAATTATTAAAATTTAAATATCATGAAGAAAAAGAATATATATATGATACTGGGGGCCACTACACTTTTATTTGCTTCGTGCGGTAAAGGCTTTTTGGAGAAACTACCTCAGGGAGATTTGGCAGAATCACAAGTTGAAAATGCAAAGGGAATTGAAGGGGTATTGATTGGTGCTTATGGCATATTGAATGGTAATGTAAGTGGAACTTGGGGAAATTATTCATCTGCTCCTAGTCAGTGGTTATTTGGTGAAGTTGCGTCAGACAATGCGCATAAAGGTTCGACATCTACCGATCAACCTAATATGAATATGATTGAATTTCACACACCAAACAGTTCAAATGATAACTTGGGACAAATGTGGGAAGTGTATTATGAGGGGGTATTGCGAGCTAACAATACGTTGCGCCTATTAAAAGTAGATCAGGCTGGAGCGAAAACCATCACTGCAGCGCGAGCTAGGGAGATTGAAGGTGAGGCTCGTGTATTAAGGGCACACTACTACTTTTATCTTTGGAGAGTTTTTAAAAACTTAGTATATGTAGACGAAAATACGACTGCTGATGAGGCTAAAGTAAAGCCTAATAAAGATGATGTATTGCCTAAAATAATTGATGATCTAAAGATCGGTATTGAAAACTTACCTTTAACCAAAATCAATCAAGAGTCGGGTCGAATGGATAGAAATATTGCAAAGGCATATTTAGGTAAAGTGTATCTGTACCAGAAGAAATATCCTGAAGCGCTTGTGTTGTTCAAAGAAGTTATTGCAGGTAAAGATATTCAGGGAATGCCTTTTCAAAATAACTTTGATGTGCTGAATGAGGATGGACCTGAAGCATTGTTAGTGTCGAAACATGCAATCAATCCTGATGGAACTGGAGACAATGCAAATGTCGGAGATATGTTGGCTGGCTTAAATGGAAATAATCCTGTTGGATGTTGTGGTTTTTATCAGCCTACGATCGACTTGGTAAATGCTTATAAAGTAGATGCCAATGGTCTACCGATGTTGGATGGATCTTACCGTACAAATCCTTACAAATCAGATTTTGGTTTGGTTGATACGGAAGCGGATTCAGCTAAGACTAAATATCAATTAGATGTGACGCTAAGATTAGATCCACGTTTGGATTATACTGTTGGTCGTAGAGGGGTTAGATACCTTGATTATGGAGTGATGCCAGGTGATGCTTGGATAAGAGAAGTGTCAAGCGGTGGTCCTTTTGTCGGTATCAAAACGATGATCCCACAGAGTCAATTTGGTAGCCATACCGCTTCTGGGGCAGCATATATCACGGATTTGGACGTTAATATTATCCGTCTAGCCGATGTCATATTGATGGCTGCTGAATGTGAAGTAGAAGTTGGAAATTTGACTGGAGCGATGAATTATGTAAATGCAATACGTGCCCGTGCAGCAAATTTACCAGCGAAAAAGACCGCCAATAATATCAATGCTGCGGTTTATGTAGTAAAACCTTACTTATCTTTTCCTGATCCAGCATATGCTCGTAAAGCTGTTCGTTTTGAACGCCGCTTAGAGTTGGCTATGGAAGGACATCGTTTTTATGATTTAGTAAGATGGGGAGAAGCAAAATCTACATTAGAAAGCTATTCAACTTTTGAAGGGGGCATTTTGCCGACTTATAAAGGACTGAACTTTAAACCTCAAAATGAATATTTCCCAATTCCTCAAACGCAAATTGATAGAAGTGGCGGAGCTTTAACACAAAATACCGGTTACTAAAAATTTGTTTCTTAAGCAATAAAGCGTGGCTTGTCTGGTTTCAGATAAGCCACGCTTATTTTAATGATTATTCACGAGTAAGAGAAACTGCTTAAAGTGATTTTAGATCTGCTATAAACGCATCAACATTTTTTTCATCTGTTGCCCAAGATGTGATCAGTCTAATTGCAGCATGATCATCATCTATTTCCTTCCAAATATAGAATTGATAGTTTTCACTGAGTTTTTGGATAATATCTTTTGGTAAAATAGGAAAGATTTGATTGGTCATTGAATTTGTTAAAAAAGAAAATCCTTTTGACTGTACGGCATCTACTATTTTCAAGGCCATCATGTTTGCGTGATGTGCCAAATCGAAATATAGATCGTGCTTAAATAATTCTAAAAACTGTATGGCTAGCACTCTTCCTTTGGCAAGTAGCGCTCCTTTCTGTTTCAATACATATTCAAAATCGAAGGCTAGTTCTGGGGTCCTAAAAATAACCGCTTCTCCCAATAATGCGCCATTTTTTGTTCCACCGATATAGAAGATATCTGTTAATCTTGCGATATCAGCGAGTGTCATATCATTATTTTGCGCCATGAGTGCATGTCCCAATCGAGCACCATCGAGATAGAGTAACAAATTATTGGTCTTGCAGCATGAAGATAAATCTTCTAATTCACTTTTCGTATATATGGTACCGATCTCAGTCGAATTGGAAATATAAACCATTCTTGGTTTTACGACATGTGGCTTTAGTGCATATTCTTTTAATGCGTTTTGGATATCTGAAGGTCTTAATTTACCATCCTCCGTTTCTACTGCAATAACTTTATGTCCCGTTGCTTCGATAGAACCGGTCTCGTTGGCAGAAATATGTCCTGTTTTAGCACTTATAACCGCTTCATGGACACGAAGGAGAAAAGAAATTACGATGAGATTGGTTTGTGTACCGCAAGAAAGAAAATGTATCGTAGCATGAGGGTTTTTTATTTTTTCCTTTAATACCTCTTTAGCTTCAATACCATATTCATCTTCACCATAGCCCAGTTGCTGTACGAGATTTGTTTCAATGAGTTTAGTTAAAATATTGGGGTGTGCACCCTCAGAATAGTCATTTTTGAAATTATACATTTTTTAATATTTTCCTACGTTCTTTATCTGTTCAAGGCGCTTTTATATAGCCTATGTAAAGATAAAATATAATTGATAAATTCATAACACCATAATTTTCTAAAGAAGGTTCGCTGAAGGTCAAAGGTGCTGGTTTGAATATGGTATAAATAAAAAATCACGGAATTTTATTTCCGTGATTTTTAACATCTTTTAGGAATTTGACTCCTTTAACCTTTTTTCTTTTTCATGGTCATTTTAGCTTTTTTGCCAGCGCCATAATTATAGGTCTTACTATTGCTTTCTTTCTTTTGATGGAAGGCTCCGCCACGATTGTCATTGGTTCCTTCATCGATCAGTGTAGGATTTTCTTTTTTTGCACTATAAATTGATAATTTTTCAGGCAAATCAAGTACTTCCATTTTTTGACCTACAATTTGTTCAATTTTCTTGATTTCAGGCAATTCCAAATCAGTCGCGAGGGTAAACGCCAATTGTTCTTCATCACCAGATTTGATAATACGTTGGATCAGGGTATCGTTATGCTCAGGTATTTCAAAATGAAAGATATAAGGTATACCTGATAAGTCTAATTCTTCAGTTCCTTCATTTGCAACGATTAAGATCCGATGTGCGTTATCTTGTTTGAATAGATCGATATCATGAATGTTTTTATCTTCAAAAAATAGGGGGTTGAAGATCAGAATTTCTTCATTGTACTTGCGGTGCAAGCTTTTTCCTAGCTTTTGGGCAGTAAGTTTACTGTTGACAAAAATGATGACTTTATCAAATACTTCATTATCTAACATCAAGCTATTGAGAAGATTGATTTTAGTTGTGAAATTGGGTACCTGATAAAGAAACAAGTCATGAACGTTAAGTTTTTCTGCTGCCAGTTCCTCTACTTCAATTAGGGCAGGAGTAACCATAAAACTATCGATCATTTGATGTAATTTTTCGTGCTCTACAGTACTGAAAATTAGATGTTGACATTTTTTACAGCTTTGTACAAGTTCTTTGACAGGGGTGATCATTCCATTCTTTATAACCTCTTCGGCATCATCGATAATCAGGGTATGGATTAAATTGAGATTTAAGCCTAGTTTGAGGTAAACAGCTCTTGCTCTATTGGGTGTTGAAACAACGATTTCAACACCTGCTACCAGCTTTTCAATCTCCTGTTCCATACTTCCACCCGCGCGCAAGCCTATAATACTGAGGTCTTTATTTTTACTGATCAAATAGAATTGATCTAGAATAGCCTGAACGCGTTCTTGATCTGGTGCCAAAATTAAAACTTTGGGCGCATCAGGAACATTAAATTTAAGTCCAGAAAGTACACTGAGTACGTAAGTTGTCGTTTTTCCTGAACCTTCAGGACCGATAGCAATGATATCTTGACCTCCTAATATCCGTGACATCGATTTTACCTGTATTTCCTTTGCCGTTAAATAACCCAGATCTTCCATGGATTTTTGTAACCGCTTGCCTAATTTTAATTTATCGAGAGACACTTTATCGTCGTATTTAATGAATAATGGTCAAAGTTACTTAAAAAAAACTTTGCAAATACCCGAATATAGACCTTTATGGTATATTACTTGATCAACGGCGCGCCAAGAGGATGAAGAGGGCCTCATTTGTTTTATCAACTTCTTTTATTGTTTTATTATGATTATCTTTAAAAAAAGCATATTTGACGTTATTGAAAGGAGGGCAGATGTCCGCACATGTAGAAAAGTATTCATTTGTATTTCAGCCTTGTGAAAAAGGTATTCAACTTGTACAATCGATTAAAGAAAGTTTAAAAAATAAGATTGGATGGTTTTCCAGCTGTCATTCAATGGCTCATATTACGATATGTGAATATCATGCTGATCAGGAGATGCTATCGCATATAAAGAAACAAGTTGTAGATGTGTTAAAATTTGAACAATCTCAATATGTATATTTTGACGAATATCAGGTTTTTCCACAGAAGGGAACTTTTTATATCGCACCCGCATTAAAATCCAAGCAATTTTTGAAAAAGAAAATAGAGGCAATCACTAAAATAGATTTTGCAACGGAGCTTTATAAAAGCGAAGAACCTCACTTGACCGTAGCGCGTAAATTAGATCAAGAAGCGCTGGCGATTGCTTCTGAGAATCTTAGAACAGTTGATTTAGACTTTTTTTGTTCAAGTATCTTTCTGCGTAAATTTAATCCGGTTCGAAAGCAATATGATATCATAGAAGAGCTTAAGTTTGGGAATTTTCAAAAACCGCCGGTCGAAGTCGGACAATTATCCTTTGATTTTTAATAAAAGGTGTAAAAATGTAGTTTTTAGTTTAAGGATTTATATCTTTATTTCCACAAGATAGATCGGGTATAAATTACAATAAATTGCTACATGAGTAAAGATCCTTACCAACATGAAAAATCTCTTTCTGACGTACACGAAAGTGTTGAAATTATTAAGGGTAAGTCAAAGATTAAGAAAGTACTCAGTTTTTTTGGACCTGCTTATCTGATTAGCGTAGGATATATGGATCCCGGTAATTGGGCTACTGATCTGGCTGGTGGAAGTCAATTTGGTTATGCCTTACTGTGGGTGTTATTGATGAGTAATATCATGGCTTTGCTATTGCAGAGTTTGTGTACACGATTAGGTATTGTACGACGTAAGGATCTTGCACAGTGCAACCGGGAGACCTATCCAAAACGCATGAATTTTGTGCTCTATATCTTAGCCGAAATTGCGATCGCTGCATGTGATCTTGCTGAAGTGCTGGGTATGGCAATAGGTCTTAATCTTCTTTTCGGAATTGATATTCTTTGGGGGGTGTTGATCAGCTTTGCTGATACATTTCTCATCATGTATTTGCAGAAGCTGGGTATGCGTAAAATGGAACTTTTTATTATAGGGCTCATTACGATGATCGGTATGTGCTTTATGGTAGAAATGTTTTTGGTGCAGCCTGATTTTAGTGAAGTGGTGACAGGTTTTATACCCAGTTTGCCCAATAGCGCAGCATTGTATATCGCAATAGGGATTATAGGTGCAACTGTCATGCCTCACAATTTGTACTTACATTCTGCCCTAGTTCAAACGCGAAAAATAGAACGAGATGACCATTCTATCAAGAAAGCCATTAAATATAACCTTTTCGATAGCGCCATCGCTTTAAATTTAGCATTCTTGGTAAATGCCGCAATCCTCATTCTCGCATCAGCGGCTTTCCATAAAAACGGAATGCACCATGTTGCAGACTTAGAGGACGCTTATCATTTATTGGGAAAAACATTGGGAACGGATCTGGCACCGAAGTTATTTGCTATTGCCCTGATACTTGCAGGGCAGAGCTCAACTGTTACAGGTACCTTAGCGGGGCAAATTGTAATGGAAGGATATCTGAGATTGCGCATTAGCCCCACATTAAGAAGAATTATTACACGCTTGTTGGCCATTATTCCTGCAGTATTGGTTATTTTAATCGCAGGAGAATCTCAGGTTGGATCCTTACTTATTTTTAGTCAGGTCATATTGAGCATGCAGTTAGCATTTGCTGTTATCCCCTTAATTCACTTCGTGAGCGATAAGGAAAAAATGGGCAGTTTTGCGATTAAACCTTATGTACAGGTATTAGCTTGGCTGATTGCCGCTATTATTGCGATACTTAATATAAAATTGGTATATGAAGAGATTACGGGATGGATTGTCAAGTATGACTCGCTGTGGTTGACGAGTGTATTGATCCTTGGTGCGGTGGGCATGGTGGTCTTACTCTTTATGACACTGCTATATCCTATTCTCCACAAAAATAAACCCATTGAATTGGATGTGCATCCTCCTTTTGAGGATTTGAAATTTGAAGAACCGGACGTATTTAATAAAATTGTTCTAGCTTTGGATTATTCTACCTCAGATACTAAAACCGTGAAATATGCACTTTCAGTCGCAAATCCGGATTCTCATTTTATTTTAGTGCACATTGTTGAAAGCGCAGGGGTAAAATATACGGGAGAAAGTACCGATGATTTTGAATCTAGACAAGATTTGGACCGGCTAAAAAAATATGCTCACTTTTTTTTAGACCGAAATTATCAAGTGGATTGGGAACTGGGGTATAATAATCGGGTTGCTTCAATTGCGAAGATCTGCGAAAAATATCATGCTGACTTGTTAATCGTTGGCAGTCATGGACATACAGGTGTGAAAGATTTTGTTTTTGGTGAAACTGTAAATAAATTGAGACATACCGTAAAAATACCTGTGTTTATCGCACAATAATCTGATATGATAATTATTTAAGATAGAAGATATTTGAACTATTGTTTATCTTTTTTATCTTAGTTAATAAGTTAAAATTGCGAATGGAAAATATTAAACAGATTCATATAGAAAAAGAGACAGCAAATTTCCTGAATCTTTCCATGTATCAAAATCAGATTACTTTTTTAAGCAACCTGATGATTTCTTCTGAAAGCGATCAAATTTTAGAGAAAATTCGTATTGATATTGATACAGATGAACCCTGGATGGAGCGTTATTCCTACCAACTCGCATATTTACCTGTGGGTTTATCGGTTAAAATACCGACAGATAAGATCATGATTAAACCTGCTTATTTTATTCAATTAAGTGAGATTGAACGCAGTTTATATTATATTCGGATTTATCAAGATGAAAATTTATTGACGGAGGAAAGGGTCGAAATAGAATTGCATCCTATGTCGTTCTTTGGAGGTTTTAATGCACTTCCTGAACTATTAGCTTCTTATGTAACACCCAACCATTCTTATATTTATAATATAAAGAATAAAGCAATAACCTATCTAGAAGAGCAAAATCTGCCCGTTAAATTTGAAGGATACCAATATGAAGATCCTGTGCGCATACTGGAAATGATGCGTGCGATATATAAAGCAATACAGTCTGAACAGATCGTGTACAGTGCTCTGCCTCCAAGTTATGAGGAACGGGGGCAACGTTTGCGTTTACTTGATGTGATTGCCAGTAAGCGTTTCGGTAATTGTATTGATATCAGTTTATTGTACGCTGCTTGTCTGGAGGCTATAGATCTAAATCCCATTATAATTGTAACGAAAGGACATGCTTTTGTGGGTTGTTGGCTTCATAATGATAAATTTTCCGAAATTATCAATGAAGATAAAACGGCTATAACCAAACGTTTTGCTAAAGGAATAAGTGAAATAGTCGTTATCGAGTCGACCAGTGTTTGTAAAGGTACCGATATCAGTTTCAATGAAGCGATTGATCTCGCTGAAGCAAACCTTGTCGAAAAGGATGATTTTGTTTTATCTATTGATATCAAAAGAGCCCGAGCTAGTGGTATTAAACCTCTCCCTCTCAAGTTGGACGCTAGCATGAGCGAACTTTCTGATCTAATCGTAAGAAATGCTGCTTTAAAAGATGAAAAGATTGAGATTGGTAAGATCTACGCTGAAAAAGAATTAAACGGGAATAAATCCATCAGTAAACAAAAAATCTGGGAAAGGAAACTATTGGATCTGTCGTTGCGCAACAATTTACTGAATCTGCGCATGACAAAAAATATGTTACAGATCATGGATGTTAATATTCATGATCTGGAAGATCTGTTAGTGGAAGGGAAGAGCTTTTCGATTAGCGCAAGTGCAAATGCTCCGCTGTTAAAACAGTATAGTATCTTGAATGAAACACTGCATGCTTCATCTCCTGCATATCAGCTAGCTCAGGAGGAATTGGCCCATAATCGTTTGATCTCTTACTACCACAGTGAGGATTTGGATACTATCCTCACCCATATCTATCGAAACGCCAAATTATCTATTGAGGAAAATGGATCGAGTACACTTTATTTGGCTATTGGGCTCTTGAAGTGGAGGGATAAGAAGACTCCTAGTCAAGTCAGGTCTGCACCAATTATCTTGATTCCTGTAGAGTTGACCCGTCGCTCTATCAATAGCAAATTTATACTTCGTAGCCGGGAAGAAGAGGCGATGATTAATATCACATTGTTGGAATTTCTCAGGCAAGAATATGAACTTGATTTAAGTGATCTGGAAGAACTTCCGAGAGACAACAAAGGTATTGATGTCACGCAGGTAATCGCACACATACGCAGAGCGATTATGGGATTAAGAGGTTGGGATATTGCTGATCAAGTGGTTTTAGGTAATTTCTCGTTTAATAAATTGATTCTTTGGAATGATATTGCACATCAATCTGAGCAGATTGCACAAAGTACGATTGTGCAGAGTTTGATCGATGGTCAATTGCGGATTAATGTCAATAATGAAGAAAATACATTAGATTTTGATAATATTCATCCCGCGGCTTTAGCATTACCTATTGCAACAGATGTTTCGCAGTTAGCAGCGATATATGCTTCAAGTGAAAATAAAAGTTTTGTGCTACATGGACCTCCAGGTACAGGAAAGTCGCAGACCATTACCAACATCATTGCTAATGCCCTATTTCAAGGAAAAAAGGTACTTTTTGTAGCGGCAAAAAAAGCTGCTTTGGATGTTGTATATAAACGACTGGCGACTATCGGGTTATCAAATTTCTGTTTGGAGCTTCACTCTAACAAAGCCAAGAAATCAGATGTCCTTGCGCAGCTTGCTGAAACCCTAGATCTGCCGAAGATATTGGGTAATTTTGATTTTAATGAAGAGGCTAATCATTTGATAAATGCGAAAAGAGAACTTCAAGTATATATCGAACAACTGCATGCACAACAGACCATCGGTTGGACTTTGTATGATAGTATTATTGCAATTACAACATTAGAATCCTATAATTTTGGTAAAATTGATTTGCCAAAAACAATTTTTGATACCCTAACTAATGAAAAGTGGCGATCATGGAAAGATTTGGTTATCGACTTATATTCTGTGTCACAGATCATAACCAAGCCTAGTCATAATCCATTTAAGGGAATTGCGCTTACTAATTATTCGCCGGCAATTCAACAACAGGTAGCATCTTCATCTCTTCAATTGAAACAAAGCTGTGAAGAATATGAGCTCGTAATGCGGCGTGTCATTGAAACTCTTGGTATCCCGATCCAAGTATTTTCGTGGTCAGACTTGAATCAGTTTAATCAATTTGTAAATTCATTAGCACAGTTGCCAGAAACGGGTTTGTCGCTTTGGCGGCTGATCCTTAATCAGCCACAGCAAGAAAAGCTACAGAAATGGATGCTTGATTTTGAAAATTTTCAAATTAAACGGCGTATTTTATTAAGTAATGCCCATAAAAGTGTGTTGGATGCGAATCTAACGGCTTTAGAATCAATCTGGAATGTAGCAAAACAAACTTGGTTTTTTCCAAAGTGGTTAAAAAAGAGACAAGTGAAAAAAGGATTATCTACTTACAGCAGTAAGCTTTTAAATGAAGATGCTGCATTAGATCAATTTTTTAACGAAGTCAATGCTTACCAACAAATTAATGAAGTTGTCAAATCAAGAGAATATGATTTCGTCCGTCAAGCATTATCCAATTCTTATTTAGAAGAGGAAACAGATTTGAGTGATATCCGAAAAAAAGTCGAAGGCTTACAAGCATTAAACGAATTGTTGGGGCCCTTATTAACTTCTCCTTTGGAAGAAGTTCTCTCGCAATGGATAGCGCATTCGAAAACCGATATCAAGCAATTGGTACCCAACCAAGATCTACGCCATGTTTTAGCAGCATGGCAGACCTTACTTGGTCATATCCACCAATTTCAAAATGAAACCCAATTGGATGTCCGATCTTATCCTATTGAAATCGATTGGTTGACTGAAATAAGGAAAAAAATGACCGGCATAGTCACACATATTGATACCATTAAAAATTGGACTAACTATTCTAAAACCAAGGAAAGGGCGATAGGACTAGACTTAGGATGGTTGGTAGCTTGTTATGAAAATGATGATATCCAGCAAGAACATTTGGTTGAGCATTTTGATTATATCATTCACTATAATCTGGCGGATCAAGTAATCGCTTCTCATGAAGCATTAAATATGTTCAATGTTCGATTATTTGAGGATAAAATTTCGAAGTATAAACAAATTGCTGAAAGCTTCACTGAATTGACAAAAAAGGAATTGTTGTTACGGCTAAACAAGGACTTGCCAAATGCGGTACAGGAGGCTGCTCAAGGTTCTGAAATAGCCGTGCTACAGCGTGCTATCAAAAATAGGGGAAGGGGATTAAGTATCAGAAGATTATTTGATCAGATGCCTACTCTTTTACCTCGATTGGCTCCTTGTATGTTGATGAGTCCAATATCCGTTGCGCAGTATTTTGAAGTAAATCCGGAGCAATTTGATTTATTAATTTTTGATGAGGCCTCGCAATTGCCGACTTGTGAAGCTGTAAGTTCTCTTGCACGTGCCAAACATGCCGTGATCGTGGGAGATCCAAAACAGATGCCGCCGACATCATTTTTTATGAGCAATAAAGTCGATGAGGAAAATATAGAAATTGAGGATTTGGAAAGTATTTTGGATGATTGCCTTTCTTTATCTTTTCCATCGAAGTATCTGTTGCGTCATTATCGGAGTAAGCATGAGAGTTTAATTGCTTTTAGCAACGCACATTATTATGACAATAAACTATTAACATTCCCATCGGCAGATGATTTAAATAGCCGAGTTACTTATCAGTATGTAGAAGGGTATTATGATAAGGGTAAAAGTCGTCAAAATAAATTTGAAGCACAGGCTATCGTGGATGATATCGCAAAACGACTTCGAAATGAAAGGACACGTAAACAAAGTATCGGTATCGTCACTTTTAGTCAGGTGCAACAGAGTTTAATTGAAGATAAACTCAATGAGTTATATCGAAAGGATGCGCAGCTGGAATCATGGGCAGTAGAAAGAGATGAACCGATCTTCATCAAGAATTTGGAAAATGTGCAGGGAGATGAGCGTGATGTGATCTTGTTTTCTATTGGTTATGGACCGGATGATAAAGATCAGCTCAGTATGAATTTTGGACCTTTAAATCGTGAGGGTGGATGGAGGAGACTTAATGTCGCTGTAACAAGAGCTCGTGAGGAAATGAAAGTGTTTGCAACGCTTCGATCAGACCAGATTAATTTAAACCGTACAGCTTCGGAAGGGGTCGCCGGTCTGAAAAACTTCTTAGCCTTTGCAGAAAAGGGACATTTGCCACTTGATGCAAGTCTGATAAAAGCTGAGGATAACCACATAAATTTAAGTCATAACGTGGCAAGTAGATTACGAGCTGAAGGATTGGTGGTTAATGAGAATATAGGAACATCAGATTTTAAAGTTGACCTAGGTATTGTTCATCCAGAATTTCCAAACCGTTATATTTTATCGATTCTTTTAGATGGAACCAATTATTTTGATGCTGAAACTACGAATGATCGAGAACTGGTATTGCCCAAGATGCTGGAGAGCTTAGGATGGAATATTTTCCGTATTTGGACTTTAGATTGGATCGAAAATGCGGATGTAATCGTAGAGTCTATTTTGATAAAAGTAAATGAGCTCGCCAGAAAAGTTGAGGTACCGTCCGAAGAGGAAATTAATCCAATAGTTTAGTTGTCTTATTGCTTTTGATTTTAAACGATCTTAAGATGTCCATATTTAGAGATACCACGAGCACTACTTTTTTGAATGAAGCCCGTGGTATATCTATGCAAAAGATTAGAATTTGTAGCCGACCATAATTCCTACTGTCCTGTTTTTGGCATCTAGTGTTTTATCAACACTGCTCAATCCGTGGGTGTAATAAGCGTCCACTGTCAATCGACTAATGTCGATACCTAATCCTACTCTTCCATCGAAAGAAAATTTCTTGTAATCTGTGGTGCCTGTAGATTTAACCGTTTTGAGATCATAATTTAATTGAGGACCTAACATCGCCCGAAGGTTGAAATCTTCCTGATCGATTAATTTATATCCCACCTGAAGTGGTAAATTTATTTGATAAAATTTTAATGTCTTCTCACTCTTATCTAATGTATAGTTTTTACGTAATAAGCTGGCTCCAACACCTGGTTGAAAGAATAATTGATTTCCAATGCGTGCAAATCCAGCTACTGAAAAACCAACTTTTCCATTATTATCTTTAATGGAATGATTACCAAATGATGTCATATGATAATTACTTCCAACTTGAATTCCATAGGTCACTTCCTGCGCATTTGCTATTGTACCTAATCCTAATAATGTCAATCCCAAAAGGGCAGTTTTTAATGTTGTTTTCATTTTTCTAAATTGTTTGTATTTGTGTCGATTAATTATTCGTCTTTCTTTTATGACAACCAAGTATGGACATACCCTTGATAAATTTTAAAATATTATGGTGTAATATGTTTTAAATTTGATCGGGTAGAAAAAAATGAAATTCAGGTAAGGGTATAGGTCGTTTTGATTGTCATATATAATACAGTAGATCGTTTAATGAGTGCGGAAAATAAAATCCATGTCAGAAAATAAAGAAAAAAAATTTGAGCAACTGTTTCGTACGTATTATCAGGAATTGCACCGTTCGGCATTTCGATACGTGAGGGATAGTGAAAGTGCTGAAGAAATTGTCCAGCAAGTTTTTTTGCGTTTATGGGAAAAAGAGTGGGAACAGGAGGTGCATACTTCAATAAAAGCCTATTTATATCGTGCGGTTTATAATGAAAGTATGAATTTGCTAAAAAAGGAACAAAGAAAGTTGACTTACCAATCTTATCAACTGAGCCGACAGGATGTCGTGCCAGCTGTAGATCAAAGTGCAAAAGATCTTGATCAAAAGCTGCAGTTAGCATTAGCTGGACTTCCAGAAAAGAGCCGTATTGTATTTGAGCTGAGTCGTTTTCAGGAAATGAAATATAAAGATATTGCCGATACACTGGATCTTTCCATAAAAACAGTTGAAGGCCATATGAGCAAAGCTCTTCGACATTTACGTATTGAATTGATAGATTATTTAACTGTGATTGTTTTCTATATCATCTATATTATATGAATAAGGAATTGTTAGAAAAATACATCATTGGAGAAACCAATGAAGAAGAAAATAAGATTATTCAACAGTGGTTGGGACAAGATAGCCGCAATCATGCTGAATATTTAAAAATGAAACAAATGTGGGATAGCCTACCTCAAGCGCTTGAAGCTCCAGAAGTAGATGTTGATCAAGCTTGGGCAAAGTTTAGAGCTGCTAGAGCCAATAGATCTGCTGATCGGAATGATACTCGGGACAGGAAAACGGTCGACATTGGATGGAATTGGTGGGCGGCAGCGGCAGTCCTGTTGATGTGTTCTTTGGGATTTTATTACTTTGATAAAAGTAATAGACAAGAGCAAAATCTCTATAGTACCACATCAGTACTTAAAAATACATTGCCCGATGGATCGACAGTCACACTTAATAAAAACTCGAAACTCGCATATTCTAGTACGTGGATGAATGAAGCACGTAGTGTCAAATTAGAGCAAGGTGAGGTGTTTTTTCAAGTATTGAAAGATCGGGCACATCCTTTTGTGATCGCTTCTGGTAAAAGTAAGATTACGGTATTGGGGACTAGTTTTAATGTGCGTCGTCATGTAGATGCGACTGAGGTTATTGTAGCGACGGGCTTGGTGAAAGTTTCTTACAACAATCATGAAATATATCTACATCCTAAAGAAATGATTACTGTGAAAGACAGCGACACAACTACAGTTTCTGTTAAACAGGTGCCAGATCAATTTTATAAATATTATGTAGATCGCGAGTTTATATTTGAAAATACAAGCTTGGAACGTGTGGTGGAGTTATTAAGTAAAGCTTATGAGCAAAAAATAGTCATTGATGTTGCAGCGGATAAAAAACTTTTATTGACGGCGACTTTTAAACAAAATAGTTTAAATGATATTTTGAAGGTTATTGCAGATACTTTTAAAAGTAAAGTCATTATTAAAGATTCCATTATTCATATAACTAGATAATCATGTTTTTGATAAAACTTATCCATCATATTTATACCCTACTTTCTTTTACAAGATTTAAACACCTTTCATTACTCTTGGTTTTATTTAGTTTTTTTAAAGGATACGGGCAGCAGCAACTTGCTGCTGATATCCAAATGCCTGCTTTTCCAAGCACCACAGTTGGTCAGGTTTTTCAGGTCTTACAAGAAAAACAAGGAACCTTATTCTCGTTTAATAGCAATATCCTCCAGATGGATAGTACACTTCATCTTGCGTCATATCAGGGTAATTTATTTGGTTATCTCGATTATATTTTAGGGAAGGAATATAGTTTTAAAGAATTGGGGAAACATATTATCGTACAATATACCCCACAGCGCATGTCTGTAGATTTTGAAGTACAGACTCACGACAAAAATAAAGTAGTGATCATGGGTTATATCAAAAATATCAGAACAAATAGGCCTATCTCTGATGCAAGTATTTTTGACCGAGATGCTCTACTTTCTACTTTAACAGATCACAATGGTTATTTTGAACTTGATATTAAGAAAAAAAGTAGTTTGATCGCTGTCAACGTGAGTAAAGAAATGTTTCGTGATACAAGTGTGATGGTTATTTTTCCGATCGATGCAAAGGTCGATCATAAAAAGCGTCGATATGGTTACTTTTCAGGATATGAAGAGCACAAGGGGCTTTATCAATCTTTTTTTGGAAGAGTATTTTTATCTCCTGCGCAAAGTATTCAAAATATGAATCTCGGGGGGCTCTTCCTATATAGTCCTTATCAGATTTCGATGACACCCGGATTAAGTTCACATGGTTTTATTCGTTCGCAGATTGTCAATAAATTTTCGATGAATATCCTTGGAGGATCAACTGCTGGCGTAAAGGGAATGGAAATAGGTGGGGTTTTCAATCTCAATCAATACGGCATGGAGGGATTGCAGGTGGCGGGAGGTTTTAATGTGGTCGGAGGCCGAGTAAAAGGGGTGCAGATCGCTGGATTATCTAATCAAGTGTTTGGTGACGTTCAAGGAGTCCAACTAGCAGGAGGGGTGAATAAAGCGGATACAGTGAAAGGAGTACAGATCGGTGGAATTGGTAATCTGATCAAAGAAGGTGCTGGCGCAACACAGTTGACTGCCGGATTTAATTACAGCAAAGGTGTGGTCACGAATCAAGTTGCAGGGATTGCCAATCGTGCAAAAAAAGTCAAAGGAATCCAATTGGCTGCTGTGGTCAATATGGCAGATAGTAGTGATTATCCAATTGGCTTATTAAACTTCATCAAAAATGGAGAGAAGAGTCTTTCCTTATCTATCGATCAAGATGAATATCTGGCAGTACAGTTTAGATCAGGAGGGCGTATAGTATATAGTGTTTTGGGAGTAAATGTAGCTTTAGCTGACGATCATATTGCGAAATATGGTTTTGAAGCGGGTATTGGTGCAGTCCTTTTACATGGCAATAAATTTATGTTGCGTGCTGAAATTTCAAATCGTAATCAGCTTACTCATAATTTTAAGCTTTTGTCCAATAGTCATTCTAGTTTTAGAATGATTCCAGAGCTACGTTTAAGTAAAAACTTATCTTTATTTGTAGCACCTAGTTTTAATTACGTTAGCAAAGAAGACAGTCCGGTAACGCAGGCAGGTAAATCATTATGGAAGATTTGGGGTGGGGATAAAAACAACTCTAAATTGTTTGGTGGCGGTGCAGCAGGAATTATGTTAAAATTGTAATCACATGATCTCATCGCTGTTTTAGGGATAACATCTAGGATTTTAACACGATATTATCATGCTGTTTGAATTTCTGCAAGAAATCGGTTATGGTAGATATTGGAAATAAGTGATAGCATGTCAATACATGGTCGTGGTTGGATAGGTTATATGAAAATAATGGGATATCGATGCACACTGCGTATAGGTCAATCGATCTGAGACTGAAATAGGTGAAATTGTATGTATTGAATGGTATCGATATATAAAATAGGGACATGCAGTTGTAGATAATTAAGAAAGAGGGTAAATCAACTAGTCTTGATTTACCCTCTTTCATATCATATCCTTCTATATGCCCGTGTGCATATGATGTCATAAAAAAAGGAGATAATCGAAATTATCTCCTTTTGTATATGTTATACCGAATATCTATTATTCAGCAACTACTTCGAAAGGAACTTGAACTTTCACTTCTTTGTGTAAGTTTAAGTTTGCCAAGTATTCACCAATTTCTTTAGGTTCTACTTCGAAAGTAATACGACGACGGTCAACATCAAAACCTTTAGCTTTTAAAGCATCAGCAATTTGAATGCTGTTTACTTTACCAAAGATTTTACCAGTTTCACCAGCTTTAGCACCGATTGATAACTTGATAGTTTCCAATTTAGCAGCTAATTCAGTAGCGTCTTTTTTAATTTTATCTTGTTTGAACTGAGCTTGTTTAATGTTTTCAGCTAAAACTTTCTTTGCTGATACAGTCGCTTGAATAGCAAATCCTTGTGGGATTAAATAATTACGACCGTAACCTGGCTTTACATTTACGACATCATTTTGCTCACCTAAGCCTTTGATATCTTGTTTTAAAATAACTTCCATGTTCTCTAGTCCTCCTTATTTTAATGAATCAGCTAAGTAAGGCAACAAACCGATGTGACGAGCACGTTTTACAGCTTGAGCTACTTTACGTTGGAATTTCAACGATGTACCAGTTAAACGACGAGGTAAGATTTTACCTTGATCATTTACGAATTTCATCAAGAAATTAGCATCTTTATAATCGATGTATTTGATACCATTCTTTTTGAAACGGCAATATTTTTTACGATTGTCCTCTACTTTAGGGGCAGTTACGTATTGGATATTTTCGTTAGCCATTAGTTTGATCCCTCCTCAGTTTTAGTTTCCGCTTTTTTGTTGAATGCACCGCTACGTTTTTTCTCGCTATACGCTTTAGCATGTTTGTCTAAAGCAATAGTTAAGAAACGCATAATACGCTCATCACGTTTGTATTCAACCTCTAATTTATTGATTAATTCTCCTGGAGCCTTGAATTCAGTTAAGTGATAAAACCCAGTTGTTTTTTTCTGGATTGGATACGCTAATTTTTTCAAACCCCAATTGTCTTCAGCGACAATTTCGGCTCCGCCTTCTGCTAAGATGTTTTTGAATTTTGCGATTACTTCTTTCGCAGCATCTTCAGAAAGCAACGGGGTAAGAACGATTACAGATTCGTACTGTTGCATTTTGTTAAATAATTATGTTTATTAATTTTTTTCTCCGTACTTACGGAAGTGCAAAGATAATTAATAGATTTTAAATATACAATGATTACTTTTCTATTTTATTTCAATTTTAGCATTTCTACCTGTATAGCAGCTTGCGTATTGGCAGATACTGGTATTAAAGGTAAACGTACGTGATCTTGACCGATGCCTATTTCTTGTAAAATATATTTAACTCCACAAGGATTTCCTTCTACAAAACATAAATCTGTTATTTCCAAAAGGGAATTGTGAATCGCTCTTGCTTCTGCATAGTTGCCAGCTGTACATAAAGCTGCTAACTTTGATACTTGCGCAGGATAAGCATTTCCAACAACGGAAATAATACCTACCGCTCCTAAAGCCATCATTGGCAAGGTGGCAGGATCGTCACCAGATATTAATAAGAAGTCTTCAGGCTTGTTTCTCAAGATCTCGTTAAATTGAGCAAAATTGCCAGAAGCTTCTTTTGTTGCTACTATATTTTTAAAATCTTTTGCCAGACGTATTGTTGTCGCTGGAGTCATATTGCTTCCTGTACGTCCTGGTACATTATATAAGATGATGGGTAGAGGAGATGCCTCAGCTATCGCTTTGTAGTGCTGATAGATCCCTTCTTGTACGGGTTTGTTATAATAAGGAGAAACTGATAAAATAGCACAAAATCCAGCTGGATCAAAGTTTTTGATCTGTTCTACTATTTCAGCTGTATTATTTCCACCAATACCCGCAACCAATGGCACGCGCGCATTCACCTGTTTGACAGTGAAATCCCAGATACGCTTTCGTTCTTCTTTGGTAAGAGTGGCTACTTCGCCAGTAGTACCTAAAGAGACTAAATAATTCATACCTGAGTCGATCTGATAATCAATTAGCTGTGCTAAAGAATCAAAATCAACTGTTCCATCTGCGTTGAAAGGTGTAACTAATGCTACACCAGCTCCATGAAGCTCGTTCATTGTGTTGTTTGTAAAGATTAATATTTAATTTATATACTTGTTGTATTGTTGATCAAAGCTAATAATTCATCTTCATTGATCATCTTAATATTTAGTTTTTCTGCTTTTGCTAATTTTGAGGGACCCATTTTGTCGCCTGCTACGAGATAACTTAATTTTGCTGAAATGCTCGATACCATTTTGCCACCATTGCTTTCAATAAGCTCGGTGAGTTGTTCTCTCGTGTGATTTATAAATACGCCAGATATGAGAAATGTTTGGCCGACCAAAGTTTCACTATCCAAAATTACTTCTTTCTCTTCAATTTCAAACTGTAAATCATAAGATTTTAGTTTTGCGATTAACTCTTCATGCGCTGGGATGTGTAAGTATTCATGTATACTTGCTGCAATTCGGATCCCTATATCTTGCACCATCGCGATTTCTTCAACTGAGGCTGCTTTAATGGCATCGATGGTCTTGAAATGTTGTGCTAATTTTTTAGCTATTGTTTCTCCGACGTGTCGAATCCCTAATGCAAAAAGTAATTTTTCAAATGGTTTCTCTTTGGATTTCTCGATCCCTTTCAGCATATTGTCAATGGACTTCTGTCCGAAACGATCTAATTGCTGTAATTGATCTACATGGTCTTTTAGCCCATAGATATCAACAACATTTTTGAGAATTCCTTTTTTATAAAACGTTTCTATTGTTTCATCACCAAGTCCTTCTATATCCATCATTTTGCGACCGATAAAATGTTGCATTTTTCCAATAATCTGAGGGGGGCATCCATCTTCATTGGGGCAATAATGAACAGCTTCGCCTTCTTGGCGGATGAGTTCTGTGTGACATTCTGGACAATGTGTTGGATAAACATACGCTGGAGCATTTGGAAGTCTTTTGTCTTCATTTGCCGCAATGATCTTGGGGATAATTTCACCTCCTTTTTCGACAAAAACAGTATCGCCCTCATGGAGATCAAGTCTTGCGATTTCATTGGCATTATGCAAAGAAGCTCTTTTAACTGTGGTACCAGCTAAACTTACAGGTTTTAAATTGGCAACGGGAGTAACTGCTCCAGTACGTCCGACTTGGTAACTGATGGATGTCAACTGTGTTTCTACACGCTCTGCTTTGAATTTATATGAAATCGCCCAACGTGGATTTTTAGCGGTAAAACCTAATTCTTCTTGTGCGCCATAGTCATTTACCTTAATTACAATACCATCGATTTCATAACTTAGATCGTGTCTTTTTTCATCCCAATAATCAATAAAACCAAAAACATCATCTAACGATTGACATTTTAGTGTATGTTCACAAACGTGAAATCCCCATTCTTTTACAGCTTGAAGGCTTTCCCAATGGTTGTGAAATAGCTTGTTTCTATTGTCACAGTACAAAAAGTATAAGAAACAGTCTAAAGGTCTTCTAGCTACTTCTGCGGAGTCTTGTAATTTAATTGTTCCTGCAGCAAAATTACGCGGATTGGCATAGGTTTGTTCTTCGTTTTCTTCTCTTTCGGCATTTAATCTTAAAAAGGCATTTTTATGCATAAAGATTTCACCCCTTATTTCGAACTCTTCGGGATAGTGACCTTTTTTTAAGTGGATAGGGATACTTCTAATTGTTTTGATGTTGTTGGTCACTAAGTCTCCTTGTGTACCATCTCCACGAGTTACAGCTTTAACAAGTTTACCTTGTTGATAAGTAAGGCTTATAGATAGGCCATCAAATTTTAACTCACAGATGTATTCAAAGTTGTCACCTATTATCTTGCGTACCCTTTGATCAAAATCACGAAGATCATCTTGATTATAGGTATTACCTAGTGACAGCATCGGCCAACGATGTCTGACTGTTTCAAATTTAGAAGTTACATCTCCACCTACTCGTTGCGTAGGTGAGTTGGGATCAGCAAATTCAGGGTATTGTAATTCTAATGTTTGAAGCTCCTTTAATTTTTGATCGAAATCATAATCTGAAATCAGGCTTTGCGCCAACACATAATACTGATAGTTATAGTGGTTGAGCTCCTGCGTTAGTGCAGTTATTTTTTGTTCAATATCCATGGATGACATGTTGCGAATTTACAAATAAAAAGTACGTTTAATCAATTTGCGAATAGAAATTAATAAAAAATGCAGCTATGAATAAGAGCTGCATTTTTATGCGTTTTTATTTGCTGTAAATAAAGACGTTTAAAAAAAGCAATCTTGATCTAAGTCTGAAAATTTTTGCTTCTTATCTAAATAATAATCAGTGATTATTGATTTTTTATATTGACCGGTCTTATTTTCTATTCCGGTATGGTTGTTTCTTTTTTTAGCGTTTTTGAAAAAATTAAGGAAGAAAGATTGATGAGCCCGGCTCACTGCCCAAGCATCTTTAAACTTTCTGTCAAAAAGAAATTTTAATAATGCAATAAAATCAAACCAGATTCTTATAAATATGGTTGTAAATACCTGACCAATCGGTAGGTTTTTTTGGAGCATATATAGATTATTTCTGAAATTTAAATACGTTTTTTGAGGGTTGCTCGCATTTAAGGTTCCGCCACCGACGTGGTAAACTGTTGATTCTGGGCAATATCCGATACGATACCCCATTTTTTTCAAGCGCCAGCACAGATCTATTTCTTCCATATGCGCAAAAAAATCTTCATCTAGTCCCTTTGCTTCTTTCCAGGCATGGCTCTTTATGAATAAAGCCGCTCCTGATGCCCAGAATATTTCTTTGGCTTCATCATATTGACCCAAATCATATTCTACCTTATCCATGATACGACCGCAGCAAAAAGGGAATCCAAAACGATCGAGATATCCTCCTGCAGCTCCTGCATGTTCAAATTTTGCTTTATTATGGAAGGCAAGTATTTTAGGTTGTGCCGCAACCAACTTGTCATCTCGTTCCAACATGTCAATAACAGGTTCGATCCAATTTGTGGTCACCTCTACATCAGAATTGAGCAGAACAAAATAATCTGCGTCAACACGTGATAGAATGTGGTTATATCCACCTGCAAAACCATAGTTTTCGGTGTTTTCTAGTATGGTAATTTTTGGGTATGAAGCACGAACAAATGATAATGAGTCATCTGTAGATGCATTGTCTCCGATTATAAATTCAATATTTGGATAACTGCTGTTATATACGGAAGGTAAAAATTTTTCTAAGAAAAATCTCCCGTTCCAATTTAAAATAACTACAGCTACTTTAGGGTAATTTTTCATTTTCTACGTTTTCTTTTCCATCTTCTGTGGGTCCAAAGCCAATACTCGGGTTCTTTGCGGATGATTTTTTCCGTAAAAGCATTGTGAATATGAGTAATTTCCTTATCTGAATATGAAGATGGATCTTCAATTAATGTTGTGAATTTACAAAAATAATATCCTCTTTTTTCTTTTCTTCCAATATGGCAAAATACAACAGGTCCATTAGTCATTTTAGAAATGCGCTCGACACCCGTGTAGACAAGAGTTTCTTGATTTAGGAATTGCAAAAAATAATCAGCGTCCGAATATAATGGGGCTTGATCTGCAACAAAAACACTCACACTTGGCTGACCTCTTAGTTTAACCAAATGTCTCACGATTTGTTTCATGGGTACCATAATAGCTCCAAATCGAGCACGAACTTCATTGTAGACCTGATCAATGATTTTATTATTGAGTGGTTTGTATACGATGAGGGTGGGTGCTTCTGTGATAGCACCTAAGCGATGGATTCCATATTCCCAATTGCAATAATGGGCGGTAACGGCGATGACTGTTTTATTTTGTTCGAGATGTCTTTTTAATTCGTGTTCATCTTCAAGTGTAATTCTCCGGTTAACTTCTGCACGGCTGATGGTCTTAAATTTTAGACATTCTAAAAGCAGATCTGGAAAAAAACGGTAAAATTTCTTGGCTATCGTGACGATTTCACTTTTACTTTTTTCTGGAAAAGAGTTTTTAAGGTTTTCAAATACGACATCTTTACGATATTGAATAATATAATATAAGATATAGTATAAAATATCAGATAAAAGATAGATGAACCAAAACGGCAGCAAAGCGAAGAGATATAAAAGTGCTGATAGTGCTTTTTGTTTCATGTATACTTTGTAACTATTGTAAATCTTAACTGCAAATATCCCTAATTTAAGTTATTTTTGCCCTAGATAAAGTAAAATTCAACGATTTTTATGTCAACTCATTTATTATTAACGACTTGCTACTTACCCCCAGTTTCTTATTTTCATTGTATTCAACAAAATACGTTGCCTATTTTGATTGAGAAGTTCGATAATTTCCAAAAACAAACCTATCGATCAAGAGCACGTATTGCGACTGCGAATGGTATACAGGAATTGATTGTACCTATTCAGCATAGTAAAAGAGAACGTTCTCCAATGTCTGAAAAACGAATTTCTTATGAATTTGATTGGCAAAGGTTGCATTGGTTAAGCCTGCAGGCGGCCTATCGAAATTCTGCCTATTTTGAATATTACGAGGATGATTTTGCTCAATTTTACACGAAAAAGTTTGACTTTTTATTTGATTTCAATATTGCTCAATTAGAACTTTTATTAAAGTCATTAAAATTGAAACGTGAATTGTCTTTTACAGATGAGTATTTTAAAGCAGTGCCCGATGCGTTGGATTTTAGAGATCGTATTCATCCTAAGAAAGAAAGCCTTCTATTAAATCCTAAACCTTATTATCAGGTTTTTGAAGAGAAGAATGGCTTTTATCCAGACTTAAGTATTGTGGATTTATTGTTTAGCCAGGGTCCGCAATCAAAAAATTATTTTTAATATATTTAAGCTTGTACAAAACTTTTCGATCCTATTATTGTTTTGCAATAATAGATTCATTTTTTATGAAGAGAATTTTAACGACTATTT
This sequence comes from Sphingobacterium sp. UBA6320, assembly GCF_002440335.1. Lineage (NCBI taxonomy): Bacteria > Pseudomonadati > Bacteroidota > Sphingobacteriia > Sphingobacteriales > Sphingobacteriaceae > Sphingobacterium > Sphingobacterium sp. UBA6320. Next base: position 128,662 of record NZ_DJTA01000014.1, read on the forward strand.
TTTGTCTGTTTTTGTGTTGCTCTGTTTTTGCTCAATCTGGTGTCGATACTTTACATTATCGTAAGGTTTACTATTTTGGAGGGACAGGTATGGGCTTTCCGTTGGGTAAGACTAAAGAGGTTTTATCACCAAAATTCTCTGGTAGTTTAGGATTGGACATTTCTTTAAAAAATCCTAAATATTATCTTTATCCTGCTTTATATACATTGTCTTTTGATTATGATCAAAAAATTCAGGATAATCAATATCCTTTTAAGATCGAGGATGCAAATGCTAATTTTTACACTTTTTCATTGGCAGGAGGCATTCGTAAGCAACTGAAAAAATTGAATGCTTATGCTTATGCAGGTCCCGGCGTGGGTTTGCTGACCGAACCTAGGGTAAAGGTGGATGCGATGAATAATATTGCTAAAATTGAAAACCAGAAGAAATTTTCTTTTTCTGGTAAATTAGGTGTTGGTGCTGACTATCGTTTCAATGGTTTTTTCCTCGGTTTGGAAATCGGCTATCTGCATTCTTTTAATAAAATTCAAGAAACACCCATCAATATTATGACTGTCATGGTTGGACTAAAGTCTGATATAACAGGATTAGGTGATAAGGTGATTAAAGTAATCGGTGTGGAAGGGTCAATTAGTGGAAAAGAGCAGCAATAAAATGCTCTTTTCCATGAACGGATCTTAGTTGTGGATTTTAACAAAATCTTCTAATTTTTCTCCTTTTTGATCTGAGATTTGGTTGATAATAATCTTAAAGGCTTCTAGACGGGCTTTTTTCTTATTATCCGTTTCAATTTCAATCCATGGTGACAGCTTTGTTCCAGTAGATTTAAATAATGTTTTGATATAGCTGGTGTAATCATTCCATTTTTCCTGAGCTTGTTGGTCTAGCGGTCCAATTTTCCATTGTTTAAGGACATCAGTTTTTCTTTCCTCCAATCTTTTAGCTTGCTCTTCTTTAGAGATGGTTAAGAAAAATTTGATTAAGATAATACCGTCTTGTATCAACAGCTCTTCGACTTCATTGACTTGTTTTAAAAACAGGTTGTGCTGTTCTTGGGTGCAAAATTCAAAAACGGGCTCGACTACTGCTCGATTGTACCAGCTTCTGTCGAAGAATACGATCTCGCCGGCATTGGGCAGCTGCTTGAAGTAACGTTGAAAATACCATTGGGTGGATTCTTCTGCTGAAGGCTTGGGTAGACTCACTACACGTAGTTTTTTAGGATTTAAATATTCAACTAACCTTTCTATAGTACCACCTTTGCCTGCCGCATCCCTTCCTTCGAAAATAATCAGGACACGTTTGTTTTCTTTAATGACTTTATTTTGAATTGACGTGAGCTCAATTTGTAACTCATGTAATTCTTTTTCATATTCATATGTTTCTAAAAACTTTTTTTCCTTAATTACCTTTTGATCGATTAAGTATTGAAAAACCTCTTTGTTGTTTAAAATGTTTACGAAATCTTCTAAATTGAAATCTGCCATATTGATGGTGCTTTAATGTATGTGACAATGCTATAACAATAAATATACGGGAGAAGTTTAAAGTAACTTGCATATTGCATTATTTATTTTAAACAAATAATAAACGGTCACATATCACGTTATATAATAAAAGCATGTGCTCGCAAAGGGATCTGTAAGAGCATAAATTATTTTTAAAATGAGATTTAAAAAATAATTTTTTTAAAAAAAATATAACGAAGCACAATAATTCAAAAATGCGGTCGTTTTAATTACAAATACTTTTCATAAAATAGGTTAATATATGGCTAACGATAAGCTTGAGGTTCCCCACTTCAAGCTTTTCTATTTTTAAGTAACGTATGTAAATAGGAAGTCAATTTTTTTTTAAACTGAGGAGTTCTCATTTTGAGAACCTATTTTTGCGTTCAAATCATTAGAAATGGAACACATTAAAAACGTTAATGCCTATATTGCGGTCGAAAGAAATCAACTCCTTGTCCATCCTCTTTATTCTAAAATAAAAACTATTGAAGATCTGCAGGTTTTTATGCAGGGACATATCTATGCAGTTTGGGATTTTATGTCGCTATTAAAGGCATTGCAACAAAAACTAACCTGTACAACTACTCCATGGTATCCTTCAAAATTTCCCAACACGAGATATTTAATTAATGAAATTGTTGTTGCTGAGGAATCGGATGAGTATATCGACGGTAGAAGATTAAGTCACTTTGAGATGTATCTGGATGCGTTGCATGCGCTGGGAGGGGATAGCCATGAAATTAATCAATTTTTGGAACAGGTATATGCAGGTTCCGCTGTATTGCAGGTGATCGAAGATAGTGCTTTGCACCCCAATATAAAACAGTTTTTGGCATTTACTTTTGATGTTATCGAAAATGGTAGCGCACATGAGATCGCTGCAGCATTCACATTTGGTCGCGAAGATTTGATTCCCGATATGTTTTCATCGATACTGAAAGAGATCCAGCTCAATTTTCCAGACTCTAATTTAGAAAAACTATTGTACTACTTTGAGAGACATATCGAGTTGGATGGTGATGAACATGGGCCGCTGGCGATGAAGATGATTATGGAACTCTGTGGTGATGATGCTTCGAAGTGGAAGCAAGTTGAAGAAGTTTCTAAATTAGCCTTAGAAAAGAGAATTAAATTGTGGGATGCGATTGATTCGGCGTTATAAATGATTGATGGAAGTTTAATTATAGGATTATTGTAATTTAATATAAGCATTCTATATTTGTCATAGATCAATAGACTAGTTATAAGCACTTATGTTTTTTCAATACATACTAGAAGTATGGAAATCTTTGACAAGAAGAAGAGTCCGTGTTTTTATCGAAGAAAAAGAATATGAATTGCTCGATGCTAAATCGGGCAATTTTTCTGTTATTACCTATAATATCGCGGGACTTCCTCAAGTAATCTCATCTGCTAAAACAGATCGGTCTTCTAGTATTGCACATATTGGGTCGCTCGTGAATGATTTTGATGTCGCCCATATTCAAGAGGACTTTAATTATAACTATTATTTGTACCAAAGCGGTAATTTGCATCCTTATCGTACGATCAGTATGGGATTAGCTATATTTGGTGATGGACTGGATAGTTTGTCTAAATATCCGATCACCAATTTTAAGCGGGTCGAATGGCAGAATAGGACCGGTTCTGATCGATTGACTCCAAAGGGCTTTAGTCATTGTACGATGCATCTTGCTTTGGGCGTTGCGGTTGATTTTTATAATATTCATGCCAATTCACAGGATCACCCTAGGGCTGCAAAAGCTAGAAGAGCAAATTATCTTCAGTTGGCAAATTATATCAATAAACATTCCGTTGGAAAAGCTATCATAGTCGCCGGAGATTTCAATTCCCATTTTGCTTTTTCAGAAGACAATCTAGAAGAATTTATGGTTAAGACGCATTTGCAAGATAGCTGGATAATGCTCGAGCGTGATGATGTGATGCCTACGATAGATCCTTTATTTTTATGTATGGATATTATGGATATCGATAATGAATCCGAATCGATTGATAAAATCATGTTTAGAAGCAATGAACAGATCACTTTGATGCCAAAAAAATATGAAGTGGAACGCGAAAAGTTTGTAGATAAATTGGGAGAACCGTTATCGGATCATTGGCCGGTTTCTGTTGTTTTCGATTGGATGATAAATGAGTAGCGGATACTTGCTATTTTTTTGAGTTTAGATATAAATGCTCAAGAACGGAGAAGGTATAGGAACGGAGAAGGTATAGGAATGGGGGAGGAGATCATCTGAACTAGTGTAAAATTATGATAAAGAATGAATCTGTGTTATATAGCTTTAAAATATTATTGTGTATAAAACAAATTCTATAATTTTGAAAGAAAAATATATGGCTAACGCAACAGGATATTTGAAAAAGTTACGCTTAGAGGCTAAAAAAAATTTAATTGAGGGCGAAGTGTTTCTTAAGGAAAATGCGCTGCGGGATACAGTTATTAGTTTACCGTCGGGTTTGCAGTATGAAATCATTGTGGAAGGAACAGGTAAAAGCCCAAAATTGACCAATAGTGTCAAATGCTTTTACGAAGGCCGGCTCATCAACGGTACTATCTTTGATTCTACAGAGAAACGTAAAAAGCCTGCTTCGTTTCCTGTTAACGAGGTCATCGCTGGTTGGACCGAAGCCTTGCAATTGATGAAGGAAGGTAGTAAATGGCGGTTGTTTATTCCAGCTTCGCTAGGGTATGGTGAATTGAGTGTTTCAAAAGAAATTGGTGGAAATGCAGTATTAATATTTGAAGTAGAATTGGTTTCTGTTCATTAGAATAAGTGATGACACACGGTGCTCTGGTTTTGCTATAAAATCTTTCAATGAGCATGCTCAACAAGGTTACTTGCCATCATAATTAATCTTTAAGCTTTTTTAATGCGTTCATATCTCGCATTATTCAGAATAAAAATATAGGTTTGTAGTATGAAAATATTGCAAACCGTTTCTTTGGAAGATGTTCGTGTATTTGCTCCCATAGGATTTTACGAGGAAGAGCAGATCTTAGGAAATGAATTTTTGGTACATGCTGTAGTAAGTTTTGATGCAGGAATCGATGATCATGAAAATTTAGATAAGACTGTTAATTACGAGATCTTATATCAAATTATCCATCAGGTGATGAAACGTAAACGTAAACTTTTGGAGTCGGCGGCTCATGAAATTTTGAAAGCTATCCATGCAAAATTTTCTTTTGCGAAAACAATCGATGTATCTATTAAAAAATTGAATCCCCCTTTTGGTGGTGATTCTGCTCATTCAAAAGTTGCCGTTCGTTACTGTAGCTCATCTTGCTGATAAAGCGGACAAAGATCATCAATGAAAGTGATATCTCTTTAAACAAACAGTCTCGTCTGTTTTTAAGAAGATGACGGATATTGGTATAGTAGGCATGGTTCAACACATCATCAAAGACAAGGTCTAGATTAGTTCTTGTCTTTTTTTGTGTCCTATCTTTTATGTTTGATGTCAGCAAGGAAGGGGTGGGGGGAGGGATCTAGGTAGTGAGAACAATTTAAAATTCTTATTTATCACATATTTTTTGAAGAGGTAGCTGTTGCCTCAATATATCACAGGTTAGCAGTAGGCAGATAGGATTTATTTTTCAATGTTATTGATTAATGGTTGTCTTATATCATCTTTTAGTTTATATATTGATTGTATGTGTTTGTAATTGAGTATTTTATTTGTATTTACGATGTTTTGGATAGTTTGAGCTCAGTGATCATGAACATTTTTTTGAAGGATATTTCAGTTTAATTTTACAATTTTTTATCATTCGAAATGTCCATCAATGTAGGTTAAATGAAATCAAAATCTAAAATAGAAGTTATTCGTAATGTGAGCTTAATAACATCTTAAGCCAACTTCTCTATTTGTCTTTTTTGAATTAAGGTGTAAATAAGGCGATATATCGTATTATTTACCTAAAGGCTTACTCTGGTGTTCGAAGTGAAAAGATAAGCTTACATAGGGCCTTAAAATTGTTGAGTTGAATTGCTAAGATCACGTGACATGTAGCTTGGACTTTTGTAGGTGATAGGCCGCATACTTAGGTCATTAAATTATATCGTTTCTTTAATGAGCCATGCAAGACTAGAAAGGATGATTATTTACAGTTTTTGAAAAAAATAAGTTAAATGATAAATTTTATGATAAAACTAAAGGTTTATATATTTTATGCTTTACATCTGGTTTGTAGTGTTTTATAATGTAAATTTTATTCCATCTGTTGCAACAATATACTACTGGAATATCGGAATCAAATTTGATTCTAATATCTAGTTGAAGATGTTTTTTTTGAAAGATGAATCAGCTATATGCCTGATTTGTGTCCTTAATAGTCCTGTCACAAACTTAAAAGCTCTACTTTAATTTATATCATAACTAAGGCTAATGAGTATTGATGTGGGTGTTAATGTTTTTATGTATTCATTGTCAGTTATTTAAAGTTGTTTTTGCATATATCTGTATCTATAATTGCAACGTTATTTTTATTGCTATTATTTTTAGTATTTCTCATATTGGAGAGCAAAAGATTTATAAAAAATACATGGGTCATATAAGTTAGCGTAATTTAATTAAAAATAGCATTGCGAATTTCATAATTATAAATACAATAAATTTGTTTTTCAAATTTTTATATTATCTTATGTGAAGTTATTGTTTATATTTTTTTCATAAAAAAATGGATAACTTATTTCGGTTTATCAACTATTAAGTTAACGCATAATTATGCTTTTTTCAATCATAATTATCTTAAAATTTTGATGTCATAAATGGTAATATCTCATGCGGGTATAAAAAGTGAATGAAGGTGGGCAGTTCTTGGCTTTTGTAATGATACGATGATTTCAAATAAGGTATCTAAATAGTAGGATTGATGAAGTTGCCTTTAATATTTGGAGTGTTGTTTTATATTTATTAAAAAATGAATTACCTTCATTCAAATTTTATTTTATGAAAAAATTCATACTCTTACTTTTATGTTTGTTCGTTGTATTAGTTGGAAAAAGTCAAACACATCGTTTATTATTTCAAACGGATTACGGAAACTTTAAAGTTCTTTTATATGATTATACCCCCGAACATCGTGATCTTATCTTAAAATCTATTGAGGCAAAAGTTTATAAAGATGCTTTGTTCAATCGCATTATTTCGGATTTTGTGGTGCAGGGGGGAGAGCATGATATTGATATTGAAAAGCGTGAGGCTGCAGATCCAACAAAGCAAAAACCACGTCTTGCTCCAGAATTTAACGAAAGCGCATTTCACAAAGTTGGAGCTTTGGGGGCAGGAAGAGATGGTAATTCAGAAAAGGCATCTTTCCTGAATCAAATCTATTTTGTAGTTGGTAAAAAGATAACAGCAAGTGAACTTGATGCTTTGGAATTGAAAAAGAATATTAAGTATACAGCTGATCAGCGTTCAACTTATTTAAAAATTGGGGGGCAGCCTCGATTAGATCATGATTTCACCGTGTTTGGAGAAATTTACGAAGGTTTGGATGTGATTTTAAAAATCAGTAAAGTGAAAACAGACTCTCAAGATTATCCGTTGCAGCAAGTTCGCTTTGAACTATCAGAAATTAAAGATTAAGATTTTGATACCTCGCCCATTCTTCTATAAATGGATGGCGCTATATCGTTGTATTGATCTGTGGTGATCGTAAAAAGTCAGCATAAAAATCAGGTATTCCACTGCCTTTTATTGCATTCGTTACCGCTGAAATATCATAAGGGATACGGATGATTTTAGCTTGTATCTTATCTTCTAATAGTTGCAACAAGAGATAAGTGGCATCTCTAATTTCTTCCTTTGAACGGCCGACCGAACCGGTGTTCATGGCCCATTTGTTAGCAATAGGTTTGATATAAGAAATATGCGTGTGGCCCATAATCAATATGTCAGCATTTGTTTCGTCGAATATCTGTTTAAAAGTGATGTCTGGCTCTGATTCGTAGAGGTATTGTTCATTGCTTTTTAAGCTACCATGCACCAACTGGATACGCCAATTTTTGGTTTTTACTTTAAAATCGAATTGCATTGAATATGGAAGCTGACTTAAATATAGCTTGTTTTCTTCATTTATGATCTTTTTAGAGTGATTAATGGCTTGTATGCGGCAAGCTGTTTCTTTTTCATCATGCTTTTCCAAAGGTATTACCGGATAGTCAAATGCAATACGTTCATCGTGATTTCCCATGATACACGGGATCTTTTCTGATCGGATACATTCGATTACTTCATTACTCCAGGGAGCAAAATCCACTAGATCGCCGAGACAATAGGTGTACCCAATTTTTCTTGCGTCAATATCTTCTAATACGGCTTTCAATGCTGGTAGATTGCCGTGTATATCGCTAAAAATCGCTATCTGTATCATCTTATCATTTAGAGGTAATAAAAGTAACGTAATAGATCAAGTATTTATGGTGTTTTTTACAGATTTAATAGCTGTTTGTAGTTGTTTTTAACTTTTAATATAGCACTTTTTTGAACGCTCATAGGGCTAACAATAGCCATTAAAGCCATCGTTTTTTTTCCACTTCAAATAAAAATTAGAAAATATAAATGAAATTCGAAATCATTTTATATTTTGCCCTCTTAAATATTTAAATACATATGGCTTCAGGTATATTTGCAATATTGGACGATATTGCTGCTTTAATGGATGATGTTGCGGTTACAAGTAAAATTGCTGCGAGTAAGACCGCAGGAATTCTAGGTGATGATTTGGCCGTAAATGCGGAGAAAGCAACTGGATTCCTCTCTTCTCGTGAAATTCCAGTATTATGGGCCATTACAAAAGGTTCATTAATTAATAAAGTTATAATTGTACCGATAGCCTTGTTGCTTAATGTTTTTTTTCCTATTGCAATTAAATTTATTCTGATTATAGGCGGTATCTATTTAGCCTATGAAGGTGTTGAAAAAATCATAGAATACCTGTTTCATAGGCAAAAAACTGGACATGAAGTGGTTGTTGAAAATGAAGAAAATAATACGGAGCTAGAAAAAGTAAAAGTTAAATCTGCGATTACAACTGATTTTATATTATCGGTTGAGATCGTTATTATAGCTCTAGGGACAGTATTGAATGAAAGTTTAACCATTCAGATTTTAACGGTATCTGTGGTCGCTATATTTGCGACAATCGGTGTTTACGGTATCGTAGCTTTGATAGTCCGTATGGATGATGCCGGATATAGATTAATTAAACGATCAGACAATCAGGGGGTTGTTTCAAAATTTGGATATCTGTTAGTAAATTCTTTACCCATTGTCATTAAATTATTGGCAGTGGTTGGAACTATCGCATTGATATTAGTATCCGGTGGTATTTTTGATCATAATATTGATTATTTACATCATTTTCTTCCTAATGTCCCATCTATGGTAAAACAGGTCGGTTATGGGGTAGTAGCGGGTTTATTGGCGGTTTTGCTGATGACTGTTGGTAAAAGGGTTTTCGCTAAAAAATGAATTAATTGATGCTATTATTATGATTGACGGATTATATCTATGTTACAGGTCGTCAACCGTGAATAGGTTAGAGAGAATTAAGTAGCTCTCTTTAAAAAGAATGATGCTGCTTCAATTATTGTTTTATATCGATAAAAAAATACGCAATGGACAATTGATGGAGCAGGGTTAATGGTGATTGTAAATAGTAAGTTTTTAGTATCAACATAATATACTAAATGGGGATGTTTAAAATTTATCCTCAGATACATAAAACATAAATGAAATATGTGCGTTACTTTTTTAGATAATCACATCATGCATTTAACTATTTTAATCATGTTCAACCTTCTGTACCTGCTAGCCTTCATTATTCTTATATTAATAATTGTTTTTTTATACAAAGTATACTTCAAATGTTACCATAAGTGGGAAGCACGCGAAGTAGATAATAAATACCCGGTTTGGTTTTGTGTAAAATGTGGTATAATGAAAAAAGAATCATAAAACAGCAGTATCTCAAATTTCTTTATCTTAATTTTTTGATGTGAAGAAAGGAGCTTATATTCATAAAAAAGAGTAGGATCATACCTACTCTTTTTTATGAATATATCTTTTTAGGGTGATTATAGCTCCTAATTGAAATAAAGTCGTTGCTTGATGTTTACGTTTAAGATCATTCATCGTTTTTTCAATGGAAGATAGGCTGTAAGGAACTACCCCTTTGTTTTTTAACTCAATTGAAATTTCTTGTTGTGTCTTTCCTTTAAGGAGTGAGTCTATAATTAGCTTTTCAAATTCAGTGTGCATTTTATAAAGTTAAACATTTTCTAATAACTGCTTTTATGTTTCAGCAGGAAACCTCTTTAAACAATTAAATTATCGAGACTACTACTTTCTATTGGATTTATTGCATATGCATATTTTGAGCGTTTTTTTATGTTTGGATGGGCATTAAAGGCATCAATATTGATGTGATTTGTTTTTATTTGACCAGTTGATAAAGTTTTATAATTTCTTGAGTCACTAATTCCGGATCGTCATAGAAAACATAATGTTCCGCATTTTCGGCTAAAATATAGGTGCGATTTTTATTATCCAATGCAAATCTTTTTAATCCATTTTTAAATTGTTGTCTATCTTCTCCCTCAAATGGAGTGATTCCAGAGGCGATGATGGTAAGCGGTGTTTTGACTGCAGGTGCAACTTTGCGCATTACTTCACTAGTATTTTCATAGTTTAGAACAAGATGATAAAATCCTATACTTTCCTTTTTAATTGCTGCAATGCTATCTATGAATAGATTTTTCGTATAGGTGGCTCGTTGCGAAGTCATAAAATAAGGACTTACGATGTCAATAAACACTGCGCCTTTAACTTTATTCGGGTTATTAGAGATAAATTTCATAACATAATTTCCTCCTAATGAGTGGGCTACAAAGAAATAATTTCCCGTAAACTTCAATTTATTGAGCGCTAAATCTAGATCTTTGACCTCAGTTGTGATATTGATGTTGTTTGTGTCAATTTCGCTTTTTCCAAATCCGGCACGATCGTAGGTTATGAGCGGTGCCTCGATTCGTTGACTTAGCCTTTTACATATTTCTGTCCAGACAGAGCCATCATTACCAGCTCCAGATTCAAATATAATAGGTATTCCTGCGCCGGTTTTGATATTAAAATGTAGTTTGTGACTACCTACATCTACCAGTGTATCTATCGTCTGACCAATAGCGGCTGCTTGAAATAGCATCATCATTGCTGTGATAAGCGAATACATTATTTTCATATTATGTTTTATATGTCACCATTGTTCAAACTTAGATAAATTTGTTCATTTGTATGATATCCAAGTGGGGTTATATCAAATTAACCGATTAAATAAAGTGGAGTGATGTTATAGTTGGTTTACACATAGTTAGTGGATGATTGAATTAATGGCGATTTTCAATAATCTTGTGAAACCCTATTAATCTTATTGTCAATGGAATTGCTTAAAAATAACTTTTCTTCAATTGTTTTTTCAATATCTATGTTTAGTTTCTTTTTAATAGAAAAAATTATTCTTAAATTGCTTTGGTACTTCGTTTTGAATAGGATCTGTTGTATTTATTTTTCATTTATCGTCTAAAAACTAAAAAACTTCATCAAATAATATAAGTAAGAATGAAAAGATGTATCAAACAAATTGGAAGGACTTTACTGCTAGTTGCGGTAGGATTGTCTTCATTTAATCAAGCAGACGCTTGTACGAGAGTTGTTTATAAAGGCCCAAATAACACAATCCTCACAGCTCGCAGTATGGATTTTTCAATTCCAATTCCCTCTAATTTGTGGCTATTTCCGAGAAATATGGAACGTGATGGGAGTACTGGAAAAAATACAGTAAAATGGACTTCTAAATATGGTAGTATGACGACAAGTTCGTGGGATATTGCCGTATCTGACGGTATGAATGAAAAGGGGTTGGTTGCGAATTTACTTTGGCTAGTAAGTTCAAAGTATCCTGAATTTTCGAAAGAGGGTACAGGTAAAAAAGGATTGTCAGTTTCATTGTGGGCTCAATATGCATTAGATAATTTTGCTACCGTAGCAGAGGCTGTAGCTCATTTTAGTAAAGAAGAATTTGTTGTCGTTACAGATTTTATTCCAGGGACTGATAAGTTTACGACTGTACATCTTTCCATGTCAGATGCGACTGGGGACAATGCTATTTTGGAATATATAAATGGAAAATTAGTTATCCATCATGATCCTTCTTATACCGTAATGACCAATGATCCTATATTTGAAGAACAATTGGCAATCAATGAATATTGGAAAGGAATTCCGGGCAATATATTTCTTCCTGGTACAAATAGGGCTGCTGATCGCTATGTAAGGGCATCTTATTATATCAAAGCCATTCCACAAACGGACGACATTCGAATAGCTTTAGCTGGTGCATTTAGTGTCATCAGACAATGTTCTGTACCTTATGGTATATCTACCGAAGGTTTTCCCAATCTATCTACAACAAGATGGAGAACAGTTTCAGACCAAAAAAATCTTGTGTACTATTTTGAAGATGCGCTCAGTCCAAATGCGATCTGGGTAGACTTGAAAAAAATGGATTTCAGTAATAATGCAAAAGTAAAGAAATTGGCACTGGATCAGAACCAAATCTATGCGGGTGAAACATCGGGCAAGTTTTTAGATGCTAAACCTTTTGTATTTCAGGGAATATAAATTGAATTCAAAATAAGATATTCAGCTAAATCCAATTGTTAGCTCTAATCGTATAGAAATACAAAATTCTCTATTCGAGTGCTCTAATCCACTAAAAAAGAAAAGCCCAACCTAAGTTGAGCTTTTCTTTTTGTGGAGCCGGAGAGATTCGAACCTTTCCTGTAACTCGCTGATTTAATATCTTTTATAAGTCGTGCTTTTGCAAGGTCTCGATTTGGTCTCGCTAAGGCATTTTCCTAAATTCCCTATGTCTTATTACTAAACAAATATACGAAATAAACATGTTAATATGGCATTGGATGTAGTAAATATGGTTGGCTAAGTTTATGTTTTTGAGTAGGTTATTGTTTTATTTTTAGTCAGGTCATGTTATCCAATGCCTTTTTGATTTTACAACTTATATTTGTCAAATTTATAAAGTCTGGTGTAGTTCTTTTGTTTTCCTTTGTTTAGTTATTATAAATCTTTGAGGTATATCTTAAATAAATCAAGTATGGATTGTAAATCCACTTGGCCATTATAATAAAGTGCACTGCTGTTAATATATAATTGACCAAGTTGTTGTTTTACTTTGGTGTCTTCTAATAAAAAAGCTTGATTTTGAGAAAGAGGAATTCCGAAATCTACACTAGGGAATCTACGTTGTTTATGGGCTAAATATTCGGGTGTGCCGATAAAATCTATTACTTCTTGTTGATTAAGTAGTTGATATACATCATAATATTGGCGCATGAAGTTCACTTGATTATCCCCGGAACTTTGCATATTCCGAAATTTGGTTGCTATAGTTTGTAGTTTTTCTACAAAGGTATAACGCATATCATAACATGGAATTTGCAGGGCTCTATTATCTATTAAATCAATCGATGCTCCTAGCGCCTTGTCAAATGCCCATGATGATATATTCATTGGGCTGTTTGGGGCTACATTATCAAATCCTACTTCTAATAAAATTCCTTCTTTTAATCCTGGCAATGCGTTAAAAAAGGAGTTGTAAATTAATCTTATTCCTCCGCTTCGATAATAATCAGTGTCGTCAAAGACAGTATCCCTTTCAACAGCTACAATTCCATCTATCTTGATTTCATCTGCCAAGCTGTTGTAGAAGTTTAGTCTCTTGGCAACATTGTTTGTATTGGTATTTTTAGGATTTTCATTTATTCCCAATGTTGCATCAGGATGAATATGGATATCAATGTCCTCTGAAAATCTATCAATTATTTTATATGCTTTTGATAGGGAAGTACCCCCTTTTAATTCAAACCGAAAGCCTAATGTTTTTAGGCCGTATAGGCAGTGCATAATCCAATAATCTTTTTCGATCAGTATCGGATCTATTGCTCTAGCTTCAGATTCTGCAAGTAGTAGATCTTTGAAGTTTTTGTGATGATGCAGATACATAGTTCTATACTAATTCATTTATTATTTTTTTAGCTTTTATAGATCCATATCTATCAGCATTCTTTTTAAGAAGCTCTTTATTAAGTTGCTGTACCTTTGACTTTAGATTATGGATTAGGATCTGCTCGTCTTCACCCAAGCTTTTTATATTGTTTAATAGATCGATAACTAAGTATTCGGATGACAGCTGTTTGGGGAATTTGGGCTTACGTCTAAATTGATAAACCTTATTGCCAAGTTTGACATCTTCATGTTTTTTATGATTGTATATACTTTTACTATTATAGAGCTGTGTTGTTCCTAATCCTAATGAATTGTAATAATTAGGGGATGTTATCAAAAAATCGTCTCCTTTTAGGTATTTCTTTATAACATCTCTCTCTTCAGGAGCGGAATCTCCGAAAGCAGTTTTTTTAGGTGCATAGTATAGGCCTTGAGCTAGTTTTTTAAGACTGCCTTCTTGTACTAAGTTAGCTAAATCACGATCTATTGATTTTGATGATTTTGCTAAATCTTCTCTACGATATACTTGTCCTTTTCGTATTGATTTCCGTAAGTTATCCAGCTTATACATGATTCAAATGTATGAAATAAAATTCAAATTTCATGCAAAATGAATTTAAAATTTTTAAGTATTTGGTTTTTAAAACGCTGTATTTAAGCATTCTGTTCAATTTTGTAGATTGTCTATGGCTTTGTGGTTTATAGATTAGATCAATTTATGTATATGCTCAACTTCTAATCCCCATAACAAACAAAATTCACCTAAAGTAACAGCCTGATGAGCATTTGCTTGAAAATTTTAAATTGAATTGCTTATTAATCGCATCAAATGATACAGGTGATTATTTTTTAGGTTGGGTAGAGACTATTTCTCATGCATATAGTATAAGATGATGGGGCAAAAGATGCGATAGTGGGGCAAAAGTCGGGCAATATAGCATGAAGTGATTATATTTATTGCTGACAAAGAGATGTGTTTTTAATTGTGCAACTCCCCGTTGCACAATTGATATATAAAGACTAGCTTATTTGCTGTTCAATAATTTTTCTAAAAGTTCTACTTTAGATTTTTCGGATTCGAGAAGGCGTTCGTAGAGCTTTTTGTTTTCTTCATGAGATTCGATGAGTTTTTCAATGGGATTGAATGTCATCTCACATTTGTAGTTGACACCAGAAGCGTTGTCGTGGAATGTGCTGGAAATAATATTTATTGCAGACTCCTCGTTAAAATGCTGGATTGCTTCTGAGCTAACATTTAAGATTTTGGCAACTTGCTCTAATATGTCCTTCTCGATACTTTCTTTAGCCTCAAGTTGTGAAACCTTTTTTTGAGTCCAACCATCACCTAGTTCATAAGCTAGTGTTTCTTGTTTGATACCTAACATTTCGCGGAAACGTTTAATGTTTCTTCCTTCGTGAACTTGATTTGTCTTTTCCATTTCCATTCTTATGATAACAAAGATATGTAACTGTTTCTATCTGATGAAACTAATTTAAAAATTAAACACGGATATTTTATACGCTTAATGGAATAATATATGCCACTTTGGGGATTGGTTATGCTTAATACTCTTCTGAACTTTGATATGAACTAAAATTAAACAATTATGCATATGCAAAATAATTATGATTCTAGTCAAATAACAAATAAAGCTAATTATATAACTTATGGAAACAAAATATCATATCAAACATTATGCAGAAAAGGAGCATATAATTGAAAGCCAGCAATCCGAGTTGAATAGATTTTTCGAAAAAACCAAACTTAGTAAACTTAAAAGAGACTTAAATCAGTTAACTATCGAAGTACTTAGTGAACAGCCTGCCAAGCAGGATTATAGCAAACTTATTAAAAAGCTAAAATTTCTTGTGAATTTTGGTTGGGAGTTGGTATTTCAAAATCATCGATACGAACTACGTTTTGATGTTGAGTCCATAAATTTTATAAAAAACCCGCTGTATCTAAAAGAATCATTGCAGACTCCACAATTTAGGCAACGAAATTTTGGTTTAAGTGGATTTTATGGAGATATTACAAATTTATCCATCGTTGATGCTGCCGATATTTATAAAGTATTAAACGATTTTTATAATGAAATATCTGTGGTTAGTTGGTTAAAGCTATTAGATGATTGGCTTTATGTTACCGAGGATGATAGTAATATTTGGGGCTATTTTGGTGCTGATCATAATCCTTTAAAAACACAGATATTTTTAAATCGTCTTATAGAATCCCTTTATCTATTTAGCACGTCCGGTTTTCTAGATCAGGCCGTAAATATACCTACGGTACATTTATTATACAGTCGGACAGCATACCAAGATATGGATGTGGATGGTCTAGAGCATTTTAATCCATACTTCTGGCTGGCACATATATTTGACGAAAAATCGGTTGAAGATTATATCTCCGATTTAAATACATTATATAAACCAATTTTAGAAGATGAAGTAAAATCACTCTCGAACAATGAATATTATAATCTGGGTAGAGATTTTAGAATAATGATACGTACGGTATGGATGAATATTCAATGTGAGATCCTTCCAAAAGAATGGACTGAAGTCTTTGATGTTGTTCGGGATCTGAATGAAACTAATGATCTCCACACTCAAATTAAAGCTTTAATTAGCGACATAGAATTGGATTCACCTACTAACCTTGAAAATCTAATCGTTCAACTTTTTGGTAGAGAATGGAAAGTGTTTGCTTATGAAAAAGCAATAGATTTAATGGTTAAACAAAAGGTTTGTGATATATCTAGTTCGGTTTATTTCTCCATGTGCAGCATTAAAGATTTAGAGTTAATCATTAAAACATGTTATCTCATGTTTTTAGAGATGAAAATTAAAAAGGCCTCTGGGCAATTTAATCACTTCCTATTACATTAACAGATGTTTATAAAAACACTAATAATATTGGAAAAGAGAAATATTTAATATTTTTTCAACAGGTTATAACTGCTTGGTCGATATCCGATTTCTTGTAGTTTTTGTGCTATTTTTTTCCTGTTTTGACTTGAACAAGGGGATCAATTGAGATTTTTTTAATTTATTATTTTTCTCCTAAAATAATAAAACCGCATTCAGATCTTCTGAATGCGGTTTTATTTGTGGAGCCGGAGAGATTCGAACTCTCGTCCAGGATTCTCGCACTTATTTAACCGTTTGATAATAAATTCTTTGTCTAATATGGGGTTGAGTTTTTTAGCTGAATTTTGACTCATTTTGTCTGTTTTTTGACAGGATTAAACTAATCTGTTTTGTTGTAAAAGTCCCTGTAAATCTTTTTAATAGCTCTGTCTTGTGAGTCAAGTTTTTGACTCATAAGCTCAATCTGATTACGTAAATCTGTTGTAACCTTGATTAAGTTTTCATCTTTGGCAGTGTGAATTCTATTTCCTTTCCCATGGTAAAACCATTCATATGACATGGATTTTTTCTGGTGTAATAACTTCACGTGATCAACAGAAATTCTACGAATTCCGATTTCAATTTTTCCAATGGCAGATTTTGTCAAATTCAAAATTTCCCCAATTTCCTCTTGAGTCATCCCTTCAGCAAGTCGGAAAGCTTTAAATCTTCTAGCTTCCTCAGTTATTAAATTCTCGTCCATTATTATTATCAGTTATACTTATTTTATTACCTATCTCTTTTACTAAATCTTTGGTTAGATCTTCTTTAGTTATTTCTCTCTTTACTTGATGAAGATGTACGGATATTCCAAATTTTTCTAAATCTGATTTGACCTTCTTTTTTGACATCATTTAGAATTTTTCGGAATCCTTTAATCTTTGGGCCTCATCAGAAGCTAGATTTTCCTTTTTTATTTTATCAAATGTTGGTTCGTCGTAAATCCAAAGGAGAGTTCTATAAGTTCCACCAGTTGAATTTTCTGAAATGCCAATTTTCAAGGTTTTAGTATGAATCTTCCAATAGTGTTGCCATTGAATAGTTCCTGGCTTGAAATCAAAAAAATCTAATTTTGCTCTGCTTTCAGTTGCTGGGCCATATTTATTGGTGAGTACCTTAAGAAGATTTTCTGCTAAAGGCTCTAAGGAACTTTCAATTTCTGTAGCGGGTTTAGATACTGAAGCTATTTCTAGCAAATAAAGCTTATCATCTTTAAATGTTGGATAAAATGCATACTCATAACTGCCGACCGTATTGAAGGTATTTGGAAGAAGCTTTTTAAATTCTTTTTCAGAAATTCCAAAATTTATTGAACCATATGCAATATTTGCTGCTGCGGTATCAATTATTGAAGTTTTTACACTATCGGCACTATCTGTGCTTTTTGTTGACGTGTTGCTACAGCTTAGACATATTGATGCTAAAGCAATAACTATAATTGTTTTCTTCATCTTTTTCGTTTTTGGTGAACTTCTACAATTGAAAATATTTGGTATACATCATCTAATGAAACATTGAAGTCAGGGTACATATCCTTGTTTTCATTAAGAGAATGTAGTGTTAAAATTCCATTTTCGGTATCATGTTTAATTACTCTTTTGATTAGAATCCCATCTTTATGAACAATGACATAATCAAGGAAAGCATGCGTGTGTAAATGTGATCTCCAGTGATCTTTTATGATTTCACGCCCGGTTACAATGTTTCCGTGGTAAATATTGTCTTGAATGGTATCTTCATCTGTACTTGTCATGCTATCTCCAATAGCTGTAAATGATTGGTAGTTTCCTTTGTGGAATTTATTCACGTAAATAGGGTGTGTCGGGAGTTCTTCTATAAATTCAGGATCTTTATATCCTGTTAAATAACCAGCATAAGCATATTCATTTACCAAAGGAGTTAACATAAGCATAGTGCCATCGCCAATATCGATGTATTTATTGTAGGACAAATCTGCATCAACTTGAAAAATATCACTAATAGGCTTGGCGTTATTTTCAGCTTCTGGTCTGAATATAGGCTTTTCTCCAGTCGTTAACCATTCTAGTCTACTGTTGAATTTATCACAAAGTGATATTAAAAATCGCTCTGTTGGATTTTTTACACCTTTCTCTATTTCAGATATTGTAGATTGTGCGTACCCTAATTGAGAAGCTAAGTCTTTCTGATTGAGCTTTAAAAGCTTCCGAAGTTCCTTAATTCTTTCTTTAATTTTATTATCCTGATTAACAGTCATTTATCTATGTTTTATCAATTTTGCGATAAAATAAATCGCAAAATATTTTGAAATATCGCAAAGTGATATTACTTTTGTTATCATATTTGAGAGCAAAAATAACAAATAATATGCCACAACAAGATATAAGATTGCGTGAAAGCGTAGTGGAAGCGATAAAAAGTGATAATGTTTTGAAAAATAAAATCGCTATCGCTTTAAAAAAAAGTTATCCAACTGTACAGCGATATCTTAACGATAATAGTGAATATCTTACTCTTGAGAGCGTATTGATCGTTTTGAGAGAGGAATTACTAAAAACAAATGAGGAATTGTTGAATAATTAATAACAAAAAAGCTCAATGCTGTGAACACTGAGCTAAAAATTTAAAATTTTTATGGTTATGAACACAAAGTTAGAAAAACCAATCAGATTAAGAAATCTGACTTATGGTAACATTGTAGAAAATTTGAGCCATGTATCATTTGGTAATTACCATTTACCGAATCCGAATGATGGCGGAACGTCAGTTAACAATGAGACTTCATTTGAAAGCTGGAAAAAAAGGATGATACTTCGATATCCGAATGCTGAGGTTGAATTAATCCCGAATGAAAGTTGGTCAAGTAGAGTTCAGGTTATTGACAAGTCTTTCCAATATGATCAATCAATTTTTGTGAAAAGTAAATCAAATTTTCTTAGTGCATGAAAGTAGTTTATGTAAAAGGAGAGGATAGCGATAAAATGTCAGTATCACTTTCTGAAAAAAGGAAAATGCAGATCGATGCATTTAAAGTGGATTTTATTACTAAGCATAATCAAAAATTTAAATCAAAATCACATGTCGCTAGTTAGCTTGTTTTTAATTGCAATGGTGGTGTTTAAAGTCTTTTTAATAGTAAATATTATAAGACTTATGATTAAGTCAGCAGAGCCTCCAAAAAGAGCAAAATCAATTGTAAGAAACAAATTTAAATCAGTTCAAGATGTAAAGGAGTTTCAAGATTGGAGAGATCATATTAAGGCGTCTCTCATTGAAATAGAGATTCAGAAAATAATTGATGATGAAGATCACAAAACTTATTACACATTATAAAATTTAATAAAAATGTCAAATCAAATCGAATTAACCTCCAAATATATCAAAGAGCTTTCACCAATGGCGATCGCTACTGATAAAGTGATTGGTGATCATTTTGTCAGAAAGTTCAAATCTATGTACCGAGTTTCAGACGATCAAGCTGTTGCATTTTACGAACGCGAGAAAGACAATTTTGCAAAAAGAATATCTGAAAGCGATGAACTTAAACAATGTACACCCATGTCGTTATTTACTGCTTTAATGCAAGTGGGAGGTTGGAAATTATCCTTAGATGGTGGTTCGCAATCTGATGTTTACCTTATTCCTGGAAATAGACAAGTTACTGTTGAAGGTAGAGATGTTTGGATAAAAGAAGTTCTTGCCCAGCCTTCTCCTTATGGAGAAAAGAAAATACGTATGGAAACTGGTCAAATTTCTCATGTCGGCAATCCTACTGTTGTATATGACTGTGATCAATACGATGAGAGTGTAAATGAATATGGCCGTACTTGGGTGAAATGGAAAAGAGGGGATCGTACCGAAGATTCTAAAATAACTAATGGATTTATTTTGTTAGAGTATCCAAATGGTTCTGCAGAGTTTAAAACATACGATTTAACCGATATTGCTAAATGGGAAGCATCTTCAAAAAAGAAGAATAAAGGCCATGCTAACCCTATGTATGGCTATGAGGTTACTTATGAAAATAAGGTGAAAGTATCCACCAAAGTGGGGCAGATTGATAAAAAGTTTTTCGAGGGAAAAATATTGAAACATGCTTTTAAATTACTTCCGAGAGTAATTGCAGAGGTTAAGCAGCCTGATAGCTTTATTCCTTCACACGAAGAAGCAGTACGACAAGGTTTTGATGTTTCTGAATTCACAGAGGATGTTGATCACGTAGAAGTTCAAGAAGAAGCTTTCGATTCTTTCGAACAAGCAATAGAAGAGGCCAAGGTAGTCGATGCGGTTGAAACTTCTCAAGTCGAAAATGAAGATGACGAGCCTATATTTTAGAATTAATGTAGCCAATACGGATACTTTGTCAACTATTTAATTGAATTAATCACCATTTATTATAAACAAAATGAAAAATTTAGAAGTAACCGCTGTAAATCCTCAAGAGGATAATATTGTAAAAGTGTTAGGTGTATCAGATGAAAAGTTTGATCAGATTGCGAAATTACTTTCAAAAGGTATTGCAAGTGAAGCGCCAATATCAACAATGATGAATGAAGTGTCGCAAATATGTGATAATCCAAATGAACTTGCTTTAGCATGTTTTAAAATGGCTGATACTATTGGTAAACTGAATCAGGTAATGAGCAATCCATTCGCGATGTTAGCAGAAATGATGGGAGGTGGTCGATAATGGAAGCTACAACAGAAATGATCAAGTTTGAAGAAGTTTCTTCTACTTTGATGCTTGCAGAGCCTGTTTTAATTAAGAACAGAAATTTATTTACTCAAGCTAATTCTAAAGCAAGATCGCTCTTAGATACGATCGAAGCGGAGGGAATGAGTGATGAAATTGATGAAGAGGTGAATAAATGGCAGGTTAATGCTAAGAAAGCTTTGCAAATCAATTACGATAGACGTACACCAATTACTCAAATTTTAACAAAGATTTCGAGCGAATTCACTAGTCTGGAAAATCCTTTAAATCCTCAAAAAGCAGATAGTATTTTTAATAAGCTTCAAGCTCATAGAAATACATGGGCAACAGCTAAAGAAAAGGAACGTAAAGCTAAAGAAGCTGAGATTCTGCGCAAACAAAATGTTGAAAAAGAACGCATTTCTTTAAGAGTTGAGGCTGAAAAAACAATTCGCGAAGCATATAATAAAAAGCTTTATGCTTTCAAAGCATACATTTCCAAGCTTGTAAATGAAGCTACATTGGATACCTTTAAAGAGGTTACAACTAAGCTTAATGATGTCAAAATTGATTATCCTCGTGATGCATTTGAAAAACTTGAATGTCCACTTTTTTCAACTTATTTAAGCTCTGAGGAGGTTCGGGCCATAGCAGAAGATGTAAATCGTAAACTATATCTTGAGTTGTCTGCGAATTTTCGAGAAAACATGGAGGTCGATAAACAGCAGGCCATTGATCAGTTACCAAGCAAGAAAAATGAGCTTGAAAGAATTGCAAAAGCAAGTGCCAAGGAAGCTGAACAGCTTAGAATGGAAGCTGAAAAACGCAAACAACTTGAGGCTGATAAACTAAAGATCGAACAAGAGGATCAAGCAAAAAAAGATACTGCAAAACTTGAGTCTGAAAAATCAATGGGTGAAGCTCAAAACTTATTCAATGCTCATTTTGAAATGGCTGAAGTTGCGACAGCAGCTAAAAAAGTTAAGAAAAGCTATGTAATTGAAGTTTCCGACGTTGCTGGACTGGGCGCAATATTCATGTTTTATTTTGAGAAGGTTGGAATAACCTTAGATGTGGAAACTTTTAGCAAAAAGTCTTTAAACCAAATGAAAAAAGAGGTTGAAAAGATTGCTAATACCACCTCAGAAATGATCGAGCATCCTAGTGTCAAGTATGTTGAAGACATAAAGGCTGTAATTGCAAAATAATTTAGGGGGTGAAAATCCCCCTTTTAAAACTTATAACTTTCTATCATGTACCAAACCGCTCTAAAAATATATTATCAAACCACAATTGAAGTTATCAAGGGAAAGCTTCAGTGTCGCAACTATTTTGTGACCATCGAAAAAGAGATCCCTGGAGGACATCAAATCAGACTAAGCACCGGTAGCATTGTCAATGTAATGAAAACCGGAAAAATTATTCTTCAAGGAAAGAATGATATCAATATTAAAGAGATTTTGGGATTCTTGAGAGACTAACATGGCCTATAAATATGGTGATCGCAGAACTGCCTTTAACGGAGTTTTTAAACATGTTTTTAATGTTTATCCAAAAGCAAAAGAAATTTTAGGATTCTATGAAGGAATTCCTAAAGATCAACAACATTGTCGATGGAATTCCAATGGTTTTAAAGAGTTTTTAAAAAGCTACAGATTAAGCAAATCAAGCAATCCTTCTAATGATATAAGAAAGAATTGTGAGTACATCCAAAAAGATTTTCAATCATTCATTACGTACTGTAATACACATTTAAAATAAACATACAATGGGAAATTCGCATTTTTTCAATAAAGAAGACGCACAGCGTCATGCATCAAATTTCGGTGGTAAAGTAATAGATAACACACATAACAATAATCCATGGGTTGGTAATAATTATACAGTTGCAGGGGACTCTTTGTCTAATGTACCTAATTTTATTGGTGATGAACTTGAATTCTTTGGATACGTTGAAATGACCAAAGAGCAGCATGAAGCATGGATGCTTAAAAAGGGTTGGTCTCAAGAGATTAGAGAACGACATGCTAAAGAGTTTAGAGGTTCTATGGAATTTGATGATAATGGTTCTTTTGAATACTTGTGATAATGGATCCATATTATTTACGCAAAGAAGTGAGCAATTCTGATTTATCATCTTTAAAAGAATTGCTTTATCCAAAGCCTGTTTTTGGGGATAAATACAGAGCTTATGCTTTTGGTTCTTTGCTTGATTACATGATCACTGAACCTCATAAAGTAGATTACTATGCTCTTACTTGTGAAGGTCAATCATGGAACTATATGCAAGAGGATTTCGATTTGGCAAAGGAGATGAAGAAGTCATACTACAAAGATCCGTTTTGTAAAATGATTTCAGAGAACGCAGATTTTCAAAGCATATCCATATCACATGATTTTCCAATCATTCACAATGCATTTGAATTTCAACTATCTGCAGGAGTTCGTTGCAAATGGGACCTACTGGTTAGAAAATGGAAAATGGGAGGTGATATCAAAAGTACCATGGCTAAAACCCAAAAGGAATTTGAGCAAGCTTGTGATTTCTTTGATTATTTCAGATCGAGAGCTTGGTACATGGATATTGAAGGGACTAATGATGATATGCTAATTGGCATATCCAAAGTAAACCAGCAGGTTTTTAAAATACCTATTAAAAGAGGTGACAAATTATATAATTACGGCAAATCACAGTATCAAGATTTATCATTTAAGTACTGGATGTTAGTCGATGGTTTTGCAGCATAAATCAAAAAGAATGAACGCAATCATAAAAGCATTAAAAAAATATCCCGAATCGGATATCTTCAAAATCGCAAGGATTTTAAAAATAGAACCATTATTGGTTTCTCGTGCACAGCATGAATACTATAAAGAGTTTAGGGAGAAGTTTCAAAAGGATTTAAATAGGGAAATTACAGTACAACCATGAGACAAACAATAACTACTAACGCTAATATTAGCGTTTCAAAAAAGATTACTAAAGCCAAAATCACGAAGCATGATATGCTTGATTTATCCTTCGAAGAAGTTGTAACAATAACCGAAATAGTCGATGGTGTAGAGAAAGTCAAAACTTTAACTGGAAACTATACACGGGAAGGAAAAAACATTGTTCACGATGATGTCAAAAAAGCTTTTAATTTTTTACGTTCTCATTTAGCAATTCTTTGCGACCAGGTAGAAGCTCAAAATAAAACTTTCTACGAATTGGATGACAACGAAGATTCTTTGGAGCGCTACAAGGTAAACAGCTATTCAATTGGTGGAAGCGGTGAGCATGAAGGCGTAACATTATCCGGTTCAAGAACCGGTAAAACAGGGATCTTAAATCTTAATACGCTATTCACCAAATATGAAGGTGGTGATAATGAGGAAACTTATGATCATTCTATTGAGTTGAGAGGAATCATAAATCATTGCAATGAAGAAGCACTTCTTTATATGATGGTAAAATCGCTCCTGATGCACAGATGTCACTTGATTTTGAAGCAGCTGACAATGATTTAGGTGGCGAAGAATTTGAATAAATAATACAATAAATAACAGATTTTTTAACGGTCTGGAAGCGTTCTTACAAGCTGATTATCAGGGTTGAAATAAAAGCTAAAGTTAAAAGGTTAGGGATGTGGCTGAGACGGTTAAAGCACCTGAAGGAATTTCAGGATGGAACGGGTTCGAGTCCCGTCATCCCTACAAATACGGCGAATTTGCCACAATTAAATTTTAATACTTAAATATTATGGGGTTAGACACCACACACAATGCATTTCATGGAGCTTACAGTGCTTTTATGAGATTTAGAAAAGGATTAGTTGATCATTCCTTAAAAACGGATGTAATGAATTTCAATGGTTTCGGAGGCACCGTTCCTGAAGAAACCATTGAAAACCCAGGATTGCAGCGTCTCATTCATCAATCTGATTGTGACGGAGAGATCTCTCCAGATGATTGCAAATTAATTGCAGATTATCTCGAAACGATAATCCCGGAGTTGAGTGAAGGCGAACTGAAAGATCGTTCTATTCAGTTTAGAGATGGTTGTTTATTGGCTCACTCAAAAAGTGAATTTATTGAATTTGGATAATGAAAAAACTAACATTTTACGATGTGAGCTACGAGGTAGACGCACGTTACGAAGATTATGCAGTTTTTAAACTGCCCTCCAGCAATGTCGATTTTTGCGGACACAAACAAGATGAAGGAAAAGAAACTTGTGAGTTCTTTGTACAGTTCATGAATGGTGGAACTTACATCTATAAAGATGTGGATCCTGAGGTTGTGAAAAAAGCTTCTCAAGCTGAAAGTATTGGTAAATATATCAGAGCTGAGATTTCAGGTAAGTACACCTCTACAAAATTGATTCACCAAATTATGACCAAATCTGAGAAGCAATAATGGCAAAGAAAACAATAAAACCAAATAAGGATTTTGAAAATTTTAAAAAGATCTTCCTTCATCCTGAGCCTCGTGTTCTTGTCTCTCAACAAAAATATGAATTTCGAGTAGGCGACTTGGATTCATCTGTTGAAATCGCGAAACGCATAATCGAATCAAACGGCCTTAAGTTAAAAATTGGGGGTAAAAACCCTCAATTAAGGTCTTTTGATCTTGAAATTTTGTAAAAAGGGTAATTACCCGTAAAATTTAATGAAATATGAATGGTAGCGCAGTGCCGGTCGGAAACTATTTTAAAATAGAATTTCCATATAAACCAAAAATAGTGGAAGCTGTAAAACAACTTCCTGAAAGAAAATTCGATCATAACGATAAATCATGGATGGTTCCATCTCAATATCGTGATGAAGTTGAAAGATTTTGTAAAGTTCATAAACTGCAATTTGGGCATAAAGTCGTCCAGGAAGAAAAAACAGATTTTATTATTCCTGCGCTTCCTGAATTGACAATTCAAATTCCATTGAAGCGTGAGCCACGGCCTTATCAGAATACTGGAATAGCATATGCGATCGATAAGCAAAGAACTTTCTTTGGTGATGACATGGGGCTTGGTAAGACTTTTCAAGCAATTGCATCGATAGAAGCACTGCATCAATTAGGTAAGGCTTCATACCCTTGTCTTATTGTATGTCCTAGTGCTGTAAAGGAGAACTGGAAGCGAGAAATTGAGAATACTGTACACCGTAAGGCAGTTGTTTTATCTGATGGTATGAAGCACACTTATCAGGAGTTTTACAGAACTGGTCTTGCTCAATTCTATATTGTTAATTATGAGAGTCTGAAAAAATTCTTTGTTGATCACATTACAGATCCTGGATTCGATAAAGATGGAAAGAAGAAAAAGCCTACTTTGAAGAATTACCACTTCAAGAAAAAAGCAGTTGATTTTTACAAATCAATTATTTTTGATGAAAGTCACCGCCTTAAAGCTGTATCAACGATGGCATCAAAGATTGCTAAAGGTGTATCTGCTGGAAAAGAAACTGTCTTTTTGTTGACAGGTACTCCACTTATTAACAAGCCCAATGATTTGATTGCTCAACTTGGTATCATGAATCGTCTTGTAGAAATTGGAGGATATAAACACTTTGTTGAATATTATTGTGGGGGTCCTAATGGTGCTTCTAATCTAAAGGAGCTAAATTACAAATTAAATAAAGTATGCTTTTTTAGAAGAAACAAAACTGATGAAGAGGTAAAGAAATACCTTCCTGACAAAGCTAGACAAGTTATTTTGTGTGATTTGAATAAAGAGTCACGAAAAGAATATGATCACGCTATGAATGACTTAGAAGCTTATATGAAGAATTATAAAAATGCTTCTGAAGATAAAATTCAGCAATCAATGAAAGGTGAGGTCATGGTACGTATTGGCATCCTTAAAAACATTTCTGCACGTGGTAAACTTAAAGATGCTTTTGAGTTTATTAAAGATGTAATTGATGCAGGTCAAAAGATAGTTGTATTTGCTTCTTTGAAAGAAGTTATTGCTGCAGTACAAGAAAAGTTTCCGAGATCAGTAAGATTAACCGGTGCGGAGAATGCTACGCAAAAACAAGCTTCTGTTGATGCTTTTAAAACAAATCCAAATGTTGATGTAATTGTATTGAATTTAAAGGCTGGTGGTGTTGGTGTTGATGGTCTTCAAACTGTTGCAACACAGATTTGCTTTATCGAATTTGGCTGGCATGCAGCAATTATGGACCAGGCGGAAGATAGACTTTATCGAATGGGACAAAACAACAATGTCATGTGTACATATTTCCTTGGTCGTGATACGATCGATGAATGGAACTATGATTTGATTCAGAAAAAGAGATCAATTGCGAATGCAGTAACTGGAAACGAAGATTTAACGGAGGTTAGCATCATAGACAGTTTTGCAAATTTATTTAACCAATAAGTAGCCTAATTGGCTGCTTTGTCAACTGAAATGTAATTTATGAAATCAAAAAGAACAAGAACATCAACCGAAAATCAAATGATTATTGATGTTCAGAAAAGAATGATTGATGCATTACGCATTGTAATTGCATCTGCAGGATCATTGCGGTATTCTGCTTATGAGCATCTGCAAGTTATTTCAAACGAGCTGAAAGCGATCGATCCCACTCTTAAAACTCCTCAAATATTAGATTTGAAAAAAGATCTTGATAGGATCATTGCAATAGCTGAAAAGCTTAATACAGCATGCAAAATCAGATTTGTTTCAAATAATTCTCAAGAAAATTTTGAAAATATTGCTTTTGGTATTTTTCAATGTAATGCAGCACTTGCAATTAAACCCGAAAACGAAATCTATCAAGAAGCTTTGAGATTGAATGGCCATGAAACCAATTACAGTTTGTTGGGTGAGCAGGTAAAATTCTTTGATGCAGTACTTGATAAGGCTAGAAAATCAAATCATGAAGCCGTCGCAATGATATCTGAACGTAGAAATGTTCTTGAGTCGATTAACGTTCAACCTATTTTGGTTGATGAAGATGGTAATATCAAAGTTTATGATATTGCTTTTGAAAGGCAAGAAGTAGAAGACACGTTTTGTACTGATTAAATATTATGATCACAGTAAACTCATTATCCGGAGGTAAGACAAGTTCTTTCATGGCAATACATTTTCCTGCTGATCATGAAATATTTGCCTGTGTTGAGCAAGAAGCTTATAAATACACAAGGGAAACAGCTTTAGCTAGGAATAAGATTGTTGGATTAAATGAGGCTCAAGATTGGCTAAGAATGTTTCACCCTGGCTTTTGGATGAGTGCAGAGGATGATTTGACGCTTGTTGCTATGCATAAGTTAACTCAAGAATTAGGGCTAAAGTCGGGTGCTGGGAGGTGTGGGAAAATAAATGTTGTATTTGCTCATAATTGGGGTACTAAGAGATACAAGACTTACGATGATATCGCGAATGATTTCTTACCTAATTCAAAAAAGAGATTATGCACCGATTATTTAAAGGTTCTTCCAATTTATAATTACACAAGATCAAGAATATCAAAAGTTGATCCCGTTAAAATGAGGTTGGGATTTCGTTTAGATGAATTAGACAGAACCGTAAATATCTTTTTTAAAATTGTTGAGATTAAAGATAGAGTTCCGAATCCTAGTTTCGATATGCAAGAAGTCATTAATTTATGTCAAATACCTGATTATTTGGTTCGATGGTGGGATGTTATGGACATTGAAGGTTCTGTAAAAAGAGGTGAAAGGATATTTAAAAAGGTTCCATTCAATTATTACGACAGCGATTATTATCGAGTTCCAGACTTTCCCTTGATAGAACACGGAATTACCAATAAAGATGTTGTAAAATATTGGGGAGGTAGACCAGAATATGTTTTTCCCGAAATATCTAATTGTGTAATGTGTTTTCATCATAAAATACAAGAATTACAAAAGCAATGGTCAAATCCTTCAAATTGGAATAGAATGCAATGGGCTGCCGATGCTGAAAAAAATAAGCCAGGACGCACTTTTAAAAGAGGTAAAGTCCGAAATAAAACAATCCCGATGTCAATGGAATACATTTTAAAACTTCCTATTCAAATGCAAATGGACTTTATCGATTACGCAAGTTGTGATTCGGGGACATGTACAGATTAATTAATCAAATAACCATCAAATAAAATTTAAAATCATGTTTGACAAATTATTCAAAAAACAAGAAGAGGTTCAAAGTGAAGCTCCTAAACAATTCTATATAAATGACTATTACGGTCGTTTCACATTAGAAGAAATAGATAATGAAGTTGAAGTTATAAAACTTCAAAAAAGACTCGAAGAGGTTCGTTTAGATTATCGTAATAATCAAGCTAACCATGAAGTAAATCAGGACTTGCGGACTAAAAAGCAAGTGAATTTTTGCCGATTTATGATCGCTAGAATTAATCAGCGTATTGAAGAAGTTCGGGTGATAGAATCTGCAAACAATAGAATATTGCATCTAGTAGCCAAAACACCTGAAAAAAGATGGAAAGCAATCGTTGAACACGTTGCAAAGCTTTATCCAGGAATCAATTTGGAAGAAATCATCTTAAAAACTCAACAATAATGGAAAATAAAAAAATTACCCGTAAAGACCTTGAGATTAAAAAAGGAAAAATCGAAGTTGATTGTATTGTTGTTGATGGCAAAACGATAAATCTTACTCCAGTTGGTCATCGAAGTATTGAAAATTTTATTACACATGAAAATTGTTCTGATTGCGGTGTTGAATTCAAAAAGGATTATTCTTATAGAACAAAGTGTTCTCACTGTATGCTATTGGACGAGATTGAACGTTACAATCAGTTGCAACTAGTTGAATGGGATCGTGTAACGCCACTTTGTATATTTAATGATGACACTTACTTTTTCACGACAGATGATATTATAGAGTATTTAGATGGTGATCCTGATTTAGAAATCGAAGATCTCATGCTTTGTGTTTGCAAAGAATCGTCATTTAAAGAAATTGATTACGATCACTTTGCTGATGAAATTCATGAAGACTGGGAACCAAGTGAAGAAATGGTTTTAAAATTAAAAGAGTTTAACGAGTTTTTACGATCAGAAGCAACTAATACATGGTTTCAAGGTAAACAGCGCGTCACAATCATTAAGGAGGCACTTAATGGATAATAAACTATACAGAAAGGTTATCGCTACAGAGCGATTTCCCCAAAACGAAGGATACTATGCTACTAATAACGGTTCAAGACCTTTCTCAAATCACCTAAATGTTTGGTTGAAAAATGATAATGATAAACCTGTTCAATGGTGGTTGGAGGAAATTAATCTTGATCATATCCAGGATAAACGAGAGTTAACAACGACATTTCTAGTTAACTCAATCAGATTACTAGACGAGCAAGGTGCAAGACATCTTGTAAATGAATTGATTGAAAGATTTCATTTATTACCCACTAAGGAACAAATAAACAAAGTGCGCGATTCTTATTCATGGTGTCACATAAATCCAATTTTTAAGGATGGTTGGCGTTTTGCGGTAAAGTACATTTTAGAAAGCTTGAAAGGAGTATCAAATGATTGATTCTATTCAGTATGAAGACTTTCTGAAATCTAAAATTAGACTTGCTCAACCTGACGGTTTTGACTGTGATCTAAATGAAATTAATCCAGTATTGAAACCTCATAACAAACTAATGGTTAAATGGCTTGTAGAGGGCGGTAGACGTGCATGCTTTGCTTCTTTTGGATTGCACAAGACAGTTACACAATTAGAAACTGTCCGAATTATGCTCACGAAAGTAGGTGGTCGAGGTTTGATCATTGCACCGCTTGGTGTTCGTGCTGAATTCTCCAAAGATGCGGTTAATATACTTGGATGGGAGTGTGGTCCGAAATTCATACGTCGGATTGAGGAAGCGGACGAAACTGGAATCTACATTACCAATTATGAGACTGTTCGCGATGGTAAGTTAGATCCTCGATTGTTCAGCGTTGCCAGTCTTGATGAAGCTTCTGTTCTGCGTGGCCTTGGAGGTTCAAAGACTTTCCGTGAATTTATGAGGTTATTTACAGGTGATGCCGGTGTACATGGTAGCCGCCGAGGTACAGACGTTGTCGCATATCGTTTTGTTGCAACCGCAACACCTTCTCCAAACGATTATATTGAACTATTGGCATATGCTGACTTTTTGGGGATAATGGATATATCTCAAGCGAAAACACGATTTTTCAAACGGGATAGTACAAAAGCTGATAAGCTTACCATCTATTCTCATAAAGTAGAAGAGTTTTGGTTGTGGGTCGCATCCTGGGCATTGTTTGTTTCAAAACCTTCTGATTTAACAGGAAATGAATCTGATGATCAAGGTTACATTTTACCGCCTTTAGATGTTCGTTGGCATGAAATACCAACCGATCACAGTGCTGCAGGT
This sequence comes from Sphingobacterium sp. UBA6320, assembly GCF_002440335.1. Classification (NCBI taxonomy): domain Bacteria; kingdom Pseudomonadati; phylum Bacteroidota; class Sphingobacteriia; order Sphingobacteriales; family Sphingobacteriaceae; genus Sphingobacterium; species Sphingobacterium sp. UBA6320. The sequence continues at coordinate 160,218 of NZ_DJTA01000014.1, forward strand.
ACCGAAAAGAATGGTCAATTTAAAGCATTTGCCGAAACAGCGATCGGACTTGAAGGTTCCGCGAAAGAAAAACGTAAAAGTCTAAAGCAAAGAGTGCATAAAATGTACGAATTGAGTCAAGAAGAAGATGCTCATCTTATTTTATGGCATGATCTGGAAGATGAGCGTAAAATGATTGAAAAGCTTTTTCCTAATAGTAAGTCAGTATTTGGAAGTCAAAAGCTTGAATTAAGAGAGGAGATTGTAATGCAATTTTCTTGCGGTGAATTGGCTCAGATTGCAGCTAAACCTTCAATGCTTGGTTCTGGTACCAATCTTCAAAAACATTGCAGTTGGGCAATTTATTCAGGAATAGGATTTAAATTTAATGACTTCATTCAGTCCATTCACCGCCTTTTAAGATTTGGGCAAACTGGCACTGTGCGAATAGATCTAATCTATACAGAAGCAGAACGTCAAATCAGAAAACAATTAGAAGCTAAATGGAGAAATCACAATATTATGGTAGATAAAATGATTGATATAGTAAAAAAATATGGACTCTCTCAAGCTGCAATGGCCCAGCTGTTGACACGTAAAATGGGAGTTGAAAGAGTAGAAGTAAAGGGAAAGAATTATTCATTTGTCAATAACGATAATATAAAAGAGCTTCCTCGTATTAAAAGTGATAGTATTGGTTTAATATTAACATCAATACCTTTTGCAACACAATACGAGTACTCGCCAAATTATGCTGATTATGGTCATTCTGAGAGTACGGCAGAATTCTTTCAACAAATGGATTATTCCACACCAGAAGCATTAAGGGTTTTAATGCCCGGGAGAATCTGCGCAATACATGTGAAAGACCGCATCATACCTGGAGGGATCAATGGTTTAGGATTCCAAACAACATATCCTTTTCACTTAGATGTGATTCAGCATTATCAAAAACATGGTTTTGCCTTTATCGGTATGAAGACGATTGTCACTGATGTGGTACGTGAAAATAATCAAACCTATCGTCTAGGATGGACAGAACAATGCAAGGACGGTTCAAAGATGGGTGTCGGTATGCCTGAGTATTTATTACTCTTTCGTAAAGCTCCTAGTGATACAACTAATTCTTATGCTGATGTTCCGGTAGTAAAAGAAAAGCGATCTTTTGAGCGTGATAAAGCAAAATGGAATGGTAAAGGATATTCTCGTGCTCGTTGGCAAATGGATGCGCACGGTTTTACGCGATCATCCGGAGATAGATTATTAAATCCTGATGAAGTGTCAAAACTTGAAGCTGATGCAATTTTCAAATTGTTTAAAACACATTCTTTGACTGAGGTTTGGGATTTTGAGCAAGTAGTTGCTATTGCAGAAGGGTTAGAAGCACAAGGAAAATTACCAAGTGGTTTTATGTTGCTGCAACCGCAAAGTTGGTCCGATGATGTTTGGACAGATATAACACGAATGCGAACGCTTAACGGTTCACAATGGAGTTTGGGACGTGAAATGCATGTCTGCCCATTTCAAATCGATATCGTTGAACGTGTGATTGAACAGATGTCAAATCCTGGTGATATCGTGCTAGATTATTTTGCTGGGCTAGGTACCGTACCTTTAGTTGCTATACAGAAAGATCGCAAAGGATTAGGTATAGAGCTTAATCCAATCTATTGGAGCGACGGTGCAAACTACTTAAAGGCTGAGGAATTAAAACAAAGTATTCCTACACTTTTTGATTTAATTCAAAAGTAGCCAAAATAGATACTTTGTCAACTTAATATTAACTTTGATTATTATGGAGCAATACGAACACTTTTGCGCTATTTCTAAGTACTTATTTGGAGAAATAGAGATAGCAGCAACAATGATCCATACACTTAATGATGCAGAAGTAGATTGTGAATATTGGGAGCATTATAAACTTGAATTGCTCCATAAAATTGAAGTTCATTTCGAAAACTTTGAACAAGTTTTATTTGAAAAAGAGAATGTAAAAAATGATGAAGCTATATAAAAATTTCCAAATAAAATGACTAAAGAAACGTACTATTTCAGTCATGATTATGGCTCAAGAAATGACCCTAAACTTGTAAAGGTTTTAATGCGATTAGGTCAAGAAGGAAAAGGTGTGTATTGGGATTTAGTAGAAATGCTATACGAGCAAGGTGGCTACTTAATGATTTCGGATTGCGATAGCTATGCGTTCGCATTACGAACTTCAGAACAGTGCATAGCAAGCCTAATAGATGACTTCGGCCTATTTGAAAATGATGGTGAAAAGTTCTGGTCGAACAGTGTATTGAACAGACTTGACAAGCGTGAGGCTAAATCTTTAAAGGCGAAACAGAGTGCTCTTAAAAGATGGAATAAGACAGATTCTAATGCGAACGCATCCAAAAATCATGCGAACGCATTACCATCGCAATCCGACCCCAATGCTTTAAAGGAAAGGAAAGGAAAAGAAAGTAAAGTAAAGGATAGTATATATATTCCGACAGAGTCGGGAGATTTTGAAAAAGAAGTAGTGAAGTATTTACCAAAAGTACCGTGGGAACAATATTCAGTCTTCGATTTCGACTCTCCAAAAAAAGATTTACTAAATGATGATGAATTTATTTCAAAAACATCAAGTAGTCACAACCTCACAAAAAATCAAACAGAAGAATGGGTGAATAAATTTTTCATCCATATCGAGAAATCAAATGAAGGGCACGCAAACCTTCAAGCACACAGAAAACATTGTACAAACTGGATTAATCTTAAAATTCAAAACGAAAAAAATAATAAAGATGGAAAAACAACATTCAAAGCCGGTCAAAGAACTAATGGTCAAGTACCAACAGGAGGATATTCAAAATTATGATCATATCAATCTCTCTAAAAGTGAAATTGAATCGATCACAAATGAAGCTTTACGTCAAGCTAGAAAATCAAAACATTTTCAAATTGAACGCAAAAAATATTGGGACAAAGTAAACACGCCAGTAACATATCCAGTATTGAATTTAGAGCAAACAAAAGAATTTTTCATGAAGCGAGTTTTAGAATTAAATCCAGATTTCAAAATAACAGAATTCAATATACAAATAATTGATTTGCTTGCTGCATATTTTTCAAAAGATGAAAGTTTTGAAGATGAGGGATTTTCTTTCAAAAAAGGAATTATGTTAGTTGGACCAGTAGGATGCGGTAAAACAACAATCTTAAAAGCATTCGCAGTAAATTCAACCAATCCTTTTTCTTTCACAACAGCCCGTAAAATATCAGACAGCTACCTGTCCAAAGAAAACGGTGGTGAACATACAATTGATAAATTTTCAAATATGATCACCTCTAATCCAAGTTATAATTTTGGATTTAAAAGTATTGGACTCTGTATTGATGACCTTGGTGTCGAAAGTGTGAAAAAGAACTTTGGAAATGAAATTGACGTTGTTGGGGACATCATTTTGAATCGATATGAGCAAGAATTATTCACAACGACACACTTTACTGCCAATATTGGAGGTAATGAGATAGAGCAAGCCTACGGACTTCGTGTCAAATCAAGATTAAGACAGATGTGCAATTTCATTGCATTCGATGAAAATACACCTGATTACAGAAATTAACTATTTAACAAACTTTACATTACACAACTATGACATTGGGATTTATGCAAAAATGGCCAAAGGAAATGGGCATGCAAGATGATAAAACATACTTCATCGAAAAGATAAATTTAGGATTGTTGAAATCAAATCAAAGTAAAGCGATTGATTATGTTGAGAGCCTAGAAGATTATCGATCGAAGTTTGGCAGCAACTGGGATGTGCGATCTTATTTAAAACCAAAGATCCATACGATCAGAAAAGATGAGTCTGAAAGATGGAAACCAGGAATGAAGATTCATTTTGTGGTAAACAACCGATCACCGAATAGATTTCAATTTGCGCCTGTAGTTCAATGTGTGAGTGTTCAAGAATTCAAAATAGAATGGATCAGCGGTGTAGCTTGGGTGACTATTGGTCATAGGTCATTTACCACGTTTAGAAAAACTGACCATGGATACGAATATGGTGAGAACTCAAAAGAATTGGCGTTGAATGACGGTTTTGCCACAGTGGAAGACTTCTTCAAATACTTCAATAAAGATTTCAAAGGAAGCTTAATCCATTGGACTAACCTTTCTTATTAAATTTTTCTAGACTATCAATTTTCAATTTCATCATGTCTATACTATCTTTTAATTTAGTGTTTGAGCTTCTTAAGGTGGCTTTTTCGGTGTCATCTAATTTTGTCGCATTATCTTTTCCTATTTCATACAGCCCAAATGATATCGCGATAAACGATCCAACAATAAATGTCCAAAAACCTCCTGACTTGATTTTCCAAATTGATATTTTTTTGTGGATTATAGTTTCGTTTTCAGCAATAATAGCATTTTGGTTTACTATCTTGGAATTTAAAGTCGCAATTTTTGTTTCTGATTGTTTTATTGCCTCAGCAGCACTAACTACAGCTTTCTTTAAAGTTTCATGCTCTCCTTTGGTAACACTATCATGTTGTTCTATTGCCTTTTTTGCTTTATGGGCTGCAAGTTCAAGGCGATGGTCGTAAACAGCAATTTTAGATTCAAGATGGGAAATCAATGAAGTTATAGAATCATGATAAGGATCCGGAGATGAGGATATAAATGGCTTGAAAAAGGCATTGGCTGGTTTCACAGAAGTGCTATCATATAGATTAAGTTCTCTAAGAGCGTCCATAATCTTTGTCTGAAGATCTCGGGCTTTATCAGGATTTTTTTGCCAGTGGTTCTTAAGAACATTTAATTCATACAAATAATTGTTAAGGGTATTAATATCCATTTCATAAAATTTTAAACAATATACAAAATGAAACCAAACTGGGGAACAGCTTTCGTTAAAAATTTAAAGCAAAATGGTTGGGTACGTCTGGGAGACACGATTAAGCGTACAGATAAGCTTACAGAAGAAGAAAAAGCTCAAATATGCATAAGTACTTCAAAAAAGAAATACAATTCAACAAAGGGCTTAAAAACAGGATGGATTGATGACTATAGAAATTTGAGAAATAAAGAACATCAGAAAGATCCTTTTATTCTTTTTGTCAAGCAAGAATTAGGATTAGATGTGTGGCCTGAGTTCTTTTTCTCAACGGAAAGACTTTACCGCATCGATTATGCAATACCGATTGCAAAAGATGGAAAGATTTTAAAAATTGCTATTGAGCAAGAAGGGGGTATTTGGGCAAAAGGTAATAGTGGCCACAGCTCTGGTGTAGGGATTAAGCGTGATATGGAAAAGAATAATTTATTGCAATCACTAGGTTGGCGACTGATTAGACGGCAACCTAGTGAGATGTTAACACTAGAGACTATCCATTATCTTGAACATTTACTCCATTATTAGTTTCCATATTAATAAAGTCAATCTCCTCAGGATTAACAGTTAATAATCTAACTTTATGAAAGTATTCTAATTCAATATTTCTAAGAGTTTCTTTGTTTATCTCTTTAACATTTGAATTTAGTATTGAAATATTCATTCTTATTCCTTCATCTCTAGATTTAACAAAATGAGTATCAATTTCACATTCTTTAATTAACTTAAGACACAGTTCATATATAAATTTTTCGTTTTTTGCATCTTTTAATTTGGGATATTTTGAATATAAAACTAATATTCTTATGCAAAAATCATAAGCGAAAGATTTAAGTCCAGAAGTATTATCCATGTATGCAAGTATGACATTTTTCATTGAAGTAGAATTTGCTTCAAATGTTTCTTGCACTATAGTATCCTGTTTATCATGGATTTCTTTTAATGACTCAGGTATAAATTCATTTTTAATGTTAGTGATATCGTTATTTAAATTGTCAATTTTCGAATTTATAGGATCTAAAATGTATTTCCATGAGAAGTAACCTATACAAACCAAAACCACAGAGAAACAAAATAGTTGAAAAGCTAATTGATCAGTGAAAAAGTTTGTTTTTATATCAGCTCTGATTATTGTTTGATTCAGTGATTGAATAGAATCTTGTAAAACTGAATGTTTTTTCTCTAGAGCTGTAAACTGACTTTGAAGACCATTTAATTTTTCTGTTAAAGACTCAATAGAAATGCTATCGGGGTTAATAATTTTAGGCATATAAAAAATGAAAAGTTTATAAACAAAAGTATTTAATGTTTTCGAGAAGATCGCAAAGAAAAGTAAAGTAGACTATTTCGCTACTTTGTCAACTTTTCATTATCTTTGACTTGATGAATTATCCTGCGCAAATTATAGTTAATGTATTGCATAGAGAGTTTCCTGATCTGGCGACAAAAGTTATCAATAGAATCAGGGAGCAACTTCCTGATTCTACCTTTCATAACACAGAAATTATTGAAGGCATTGTTGATACTTTTTGTCAAGTTATGGAAGTTACAAAAGCACAACTATACAATGCTGAAATGATAAAGAGCAATACACATATGCGACGTATACTTATCGGTGTAATCATGAAGCTGTATCAGCCTGAATTGATTGTCGGCATGATCGATGGATATCTGGATTCAAGTATAACAAAGCGTCTAATTTTGATATTGAAGATATCAAGGGTTACAATATCCTTTGATGTAAAGCGATCGATTAAATTCTACCAGCTTTACAGCGATTTCAAAGTAGAAGTAGACAATATTTACAATATAATAATTGAGCAATATGGCACAGAAAAAGACGAATGTACAGCCAAAGCAATATGAAAGTAACTTGGGCAAAGAGGGAATGATCAAGACTGATATTTATATCACTAGTCCTAAAACCGTTGTTAGTATTGTTGCGAAACTTGATGACGCCACAAATACCGAATTGAGATTCTTAGTAGATACTTTCTTACAGGAAAAGGGATACTAGGTTTTAACGAAGTCTTTATTCTCAATAACTTGGAAAGAAAAAGCCCTTCCATTTTTTGAAGATCTTTCAAATGTATGATTTTCTCGAAATGAGTTATAAAGCATAATGTAGGAAATGTCAGGGGCAATAGAAAATAAGTTTTTATGCAAATCCTTTAGATTTGTATCAGCATAAAGAACACGTCCATTTTCAACCACAACATAAATCTGCGCTATTCTTTTATTCATAAGTACAAAGGTAATAATTTAACACAGATAAAGGCACATATATTTATCTACATATGGTTGAAGTTAAAACAATTGAAACGAAGTATATATGGCCTAATACTGGCCAGATTAAAGGTTTACCTACGAACCCTAGGTTTATCAAAGACGATAAGTTCGAAAAGCTGAAACAATCTATTTCGGATGATCCTGAATTTATGAAAGTTCGCGAAATAATAGTTTTTCCTTATGCCGGTGCTTACGTTATCATTGGCGGAAATATGAGATTCCGGGCTTGTGTTGATCTCGGTATAAAATCAATTGTTTGCAAAGTTCTTCCTGAAACTACTTCCATTGAGAAACTTAAGGCTTTTTTAATGAAAGATAATATTGCTTTTGGTAGTACTGACTGGAATATGATAGCCAATGAATGGGATGAGGGCCAACTGATAGAATGGGGGATGGATATTCCCGTTTCATTTGGTGATGAAGATCTAAACGATGAAGAAGAAACTAAACTACCAACATCAATAAGTAGGATCACGATTGAATTATCACAAGATGATAATAAAGAGCTTATTAAAGCTCATATAAATGAAATTTTAAGGGAGTTTCCCGAAGCAACTATGAAATAATATGGCAAAGTATAACAAGACATTAGTAAGTGAATTATGCGATCTGTTATCAACGGGCAAGTATACTATTGCTGATTCTTGTAAGATTGTTGGTCTTTCAGAAACACAGTTCTATAAATGGAAAAAAGATAAAGCGGATTTTGCGGAGGCTATTAAAAAGGCTGAATCAAGTAGGCTTGTTTCATTCAAAGAAATGGCTACTTCAGGTTTGGCGAAGCTTTTGGATGTTCATGAATACGAGGAAGTTAGCACTGAGTACGAAAACGACAAAGAGGGTAAACCAGTTATAAAACGACAGAAGCGAGTCAAGAAGAAGATTATGCCAAACCCCACAGCGGTCATCTTCACATTAACGAACTTAGATTCAGAAAACTGGAAAAACCGTCAACAAACCGACCTCACTAATAAGGGCGATAAGTTTGATGGAGGTAGTCCTTTTATGTCAGTCATCATGAACGCTTCAAAGAAGAAAAAGGAAGGTTAAGATGGATGAAGAACTTCAAAAGCAGATCGAAGAAAGATTTATTTTCTATCGGGAAGATCCTGAAGGATGGTCCTACTTTGCCGAAGAAGTTCTAGGGTCAATTCTCGACGATGAACAAAAGAAAATTCTTAATAGCGTTAAGTTAAATAAAATGACATCTGTTGCAAGTGGCACCGCTCGAGGCAAAGATTATATTTCAGCAGTTGCATGCATGTGCTTTATGTATTTAACACCTGTTTGGAATGAAAAAGGGGAATTGGTAGAAAATACAAAAATTGCAATGACTGCGCCTACCGGTAGGCAGGTTCAAAACATTATGGTTCCCGAAATCAGAAGGCTTTACCGTAAAGCAGCTGAACGCGGTTTTCGTTTGCCTGGTCGATTGACGGGTAATGATATTCGTACAGAATGGGAAGAATGGTTTTTGACGGGTTTCAAAGCAGATGACCATAATCACGAGGCTTGGACAGGGTTTCACGCAGCAAACACGATGTTTGTTGTTACAGAGGCATCTGGTATTCCCGAAGGAACATTCTCCGCGATTGAGGGTAATTTGCAAGGTAATTCAAGGATATTGATCGTATTCAACCCGAATACCAATACAGGTTATGCTGCGCAGTCGCAAAAGTCACCTAGATGGGCTAAGTTTCGTTTAAATAGCTTGAATGCACCTAATGTCGTATTGAAAAAAGATATCATCCCTGGGCAAGTGGATTATGCTTGGGTAAAAGATAAGGTTACAGCATGGTGTACGTCTATTCCGAAAGAAGATTTTAAAAAGTCTGAAAATGACTTTGAATGGGAAGACGGTTTTTATCGGCCTAATGACCTATTTAGGATGAAGGTGCTAGGCTGTTTCCCGAAAGTTACGTCAGATACTTTGATCCCACTTCATTGGATTGAGCTTGCAAACGAACGTTGGGTTGAATTCCATAAAACACCATCAGGACAAAGAATTTATAGTTCTGAAGCTAGAATAGGTGTTGATGTTGCTGGTATGGGGCGTGATGATTCTGTTATATGCGATCGTAGAGAAAATATCGTTAAAGAGTTCAAAAACTTTAATAGTGCAGGTGTGGCCGATCATATGAAAGTGGCAGGTATGACAGTTAACATGATGAAAAACGCACAATACCCGATTGCCTTAATAGATACTATTGGCGAAGGTGCTGGAGTTTATAGCCGGTTAGCAGAACTTAATTACGCAGGGTCTGAGGCTCAACGGAAGTTTGGATATGATCAGGTTATCAGCGCGAAGAATAGTAGCGGAGCAAAAGATGAACGTGACAAACCATTAGAAGACTTTACTGGTGAATATACCTTTGCGAATATGCGAGCCTATATGCATTGGGCTGTAAGAGATTGGCTTAACCCTGACAACAATCAGAATGCTATGCTTCCTCCGGATGATGTATTTGCCCAAGAAGCGACAGAAATAAAGTATTCCTTTCGGTCGAATGGTGATATCATCATAGAACCAAAAGAAGATATTATCGAAAGGCTCAAGCGATCGCCTGATAAATGGGATTCTTTAGCATTGACTTTTTATCCAGCAAGAATAACGAAAAACCATATAGAAAATACGGCACCAAAGACCAAATCAAGTTTAGGATTTTATTAATTATGGAAGAAAAAGATTTTTCTCAACTCCTGCAGGGCGCGGATGTTGACAAAGTAAAAGCTCAAATGACTAATAACGCTGAAAGAGTTATTAAAGCATTATCATTTTACAACGCTAATGAGCATACGATAAGCAAAGAGCCAAAAACCAAAAAAGTAGGGACAGAGGATGTTAATAATTGGCCACTATCATTACCAATTCAAAAAAAGATTGTTCAAAGTACTGTTGCTTTTTTAGTGGGTAAACCTATTCGATTGGTTCAAGAAAGTGAAAATACAGAAAAAGCTTTCCAATTTGTTTCAGATGCTTGGAAGGAAATGCGAATGAATTCCAAGCTACTAAACCTTATGACGAAATATTACAGTGAAACAGAAGCTGTAATTATGTTTGTTCCATACAGAGATTCAGGCGCTACCAATGATGATTTGACTATACCAAATACTATTAGGTGCAAAGTTGTTTCAAAGAGCGATAATGAAGATATCTTTTATCGATTTGATGAATATGGAACTTTAAACGCCTGGGCTCGCGGATATCTTGTAAAGACTGGTGGTAATAAAAATGTTGAACATTTTGATGTTGAAACTAAAACGGTTATTTATAAATTTAAAAAGATAGATGGTAAATGGGAAGTAGAAACGAAGCCTAATATTGCAGGAAAGCTTAGTATGGTATTATTTACTCAAGATTATTGGGATTCTTATGATGTTGATCCTTTAATTGAGAGACGAGAGGTTTTGACTAGTGGTAAAGCAAAGAATAATGATGCTACTGGAAATCCTATATTGAAATTAACTGGAAAAGTTGAGAATTTACCAGAGGTTGCTAAATCCGTAAAAGTGGTTCAAATGGAAGTTGGTGGAGAAGCTGAATATTTATATCCGCAAATGTCTGTCGATCTGATCAAAGAAGAGCGTGAGGATTTAAAAGAGCTGATCAATTATTTCACGGATACGCCTGACTTTAGTATGGACAGTATGAAAACGATAGGCACAACGTCAGGTAAGGCTATCGAATTGATGTTTTTCCCTGCTATTCTAAAATCAATTCGTAACCGCATCACTATAGAAGAATTGTTCGATCGAATGATGGAGGTTATTAAAAATCTGTTAGTAAAGGTAAATCCTAATGATACTGTTTTAAAAACTGAAATGGCATCTTTAAAAATTAAGTTCGAGTTTACGAGTCCTTTGCCAGAAAATGAAGCAGATCTTATTGATATGCTTAATGCAGCGACTGGAGGTAAGGCAACATTAAGTCAGGAAGAAGCTGCAGGGATGAATCCATTGACAAAAGATGGTAAGTCAAATTGGGAAAAATTAAAGGCTGAAAACATCAGTACTTTTGATGAATAAGTAGCCAAAATAGAGTTTTTGTCTATTTTTTTTCAAAATCTCTTGTTTTGTTAATATATGTGCGTATATTTACAATATCATATTTTAAATAGGGGTTTATAATAGGTTTTAGTTGATTATGTGCGCTGTCGTGAGATACCGCACACTTGGACTCTTAGCTCAGTTGGTAGAGCGCTGCATTGAAGATGCAGAGGTCATTGGTTCGATTCCAATAGATTCCACGAGTCTCTTGGGTATTGGCAATGAAATAACATTGACAGAGACTTTCAAATTAAACATTACCCTTCGATTTGTTCATAATTTAGGTTTATAATTGGTTTAGCCGTGGGGTCTCTCCCCGTTTTCCCACGGCTTCTTTATTAACCTGGATTATAAAAGAAACTTAAAAACCATTTAAATGTACGATTCAACTATATCAGTTCTTCTCAATGGCTCTATTTACTCTTTTAAAAGAAAAATAGAGGCTTATAAGTTATTAGCAATCGTCAAAAGAATGTTTAAAATATACCTAAGAACAACAGAATTCAAAGTAATTACGATGATTGAATTTGTAGCTAAGAAGCCTATAAAAAGTAAATTTTATGCTTAAAAAATTAAAGAGAAACGCTCGAAAAGGAATGTATAAGCATTTATATGCTGATCCGTACTACCTGATGGTGTCACAGCCAAATTATTATAAACAGCAAACCAGCAACGATTAGAAGAAATGGCCAAAAGAAATTTAATAATTGCAATCTTAGTGTGTGTAATCACATCTATACTCGCAAGCCTTGAATACGAGGTTAAGCTTACATGGTGCTTTGTTAGCTCCTGTGTTGTTGTATTATTCGTTTACGGTTTCTCTTTTATGACTGAAGATATCAATAAACCCTATAAAAAATGAAAAGGTATTTTATAGTTTTTTACAACTGGTCCAATAAGGGGAGCAAACATGGATTTGGCTCTGCGTCAATAACTAGTGTCGGATATATTAATTGTCTAAAAACATTAGAAGACATTAAGCACGGAATTAATGAAAGTGGCGATTTGTCTGTGGTAATTACCAACATCATCGAGCTAAATGAAAACGATTTTAAAGAATTTATTAGATGAAACCACAAGAATTAAGAATAGGAAATTTAGTTATACTTAACGTAGCGAATGTTAATCATTATGGTCAGATCCATTCACTTACACCAAGTCACCTTTTAATAGGTGACGGCATAAAATGTGATTATTGTGATTTGGATCCTATAATTACAAGCGAGGAACTATTAATAAAGTTAGGAGCTACAAAATTCCCAGATGGTCAATCTCTTTTATTGAATAATAGACTAATTGGATATAGACAATGCAGTAATGTATTTTATGATAAATCCACGGGTATCAATATTCAATTCGTACACAAACTTCAAAACCTTTTTTACGAACTAACTGGAGAAGAATTGGAGGTTAAGCTATGAGAATGAAAGAAAGCGTTAAAATCATGTCAGGCATTATAGTATCAGTTTGTATTGCAATATTATTCTATTCGTTTATTCCGATTTTTGGATTTGTATATCTAGTATTGTTTACATTGTTTTTGGGCTTAGTAATGTTGCAAGAATTGAAATAAACTATGAGAAAGATTGTAATAATAGGTAGTGGATTGACAGGATGTCAATTGTTAACAAAAACTTTAATTCATAATGATCTCAGCCGATTATCAAAATTAACACAGATAGAATTAATCGATTTATGCGATGCAGTAGAAAAATATCAATCATTGTCACTAAATAGGAAATTGGATAAAATAGTCTTAACATCGATTAGATCTTGTATTCCAGATTTAGGACCATATAGAGAAAAGAAGCCTAAATACCGCCAACAACACAAACTTGCACAAAGGAATTATAGGAGGAAATAACAATGAAACACATTATAACACTTCTACAGGTGATCTTTTGGGTTGTAATCGATACTGGTCTTTTTATTTATTTCCTTGAATGGAACATGTATTTGAAGTATCCAGGACATTCTTTCAAAAAGAAAAACGGTATAGTTTCTTTTATAAATAATTATGAACGCAATAGTGGAGTAAGACATCTCGATAATAAGTATAAAGCAGCATTTCTATTATGAGACCAATCGATTTTAAACAAGCGAACGTAACGTTCAACAAACCTACTACGATGGATGACAGCGAATGTCTTCCTATACAAGCTTATGTAGGGCAGGATGTAAATGGCAATCCACATGTCAATACTGTATGGCAACCAAGTAAAGAGGATATCGAAGCTATTAATGCAGGTAGACCGATTGTTGTCTGCGTTTTAGGTACTGGATTACCACCAATGTCATTATTTACTTATGATCAAGAGGGAAATAGTAATGAGTAGATAATAAAAATGAAATTTCCATTATCTTGACATCAAATATTTCATATTTTTGTGAAAATTATTACGAATTATGGAAAAAATTAAAGTTATTGGTAAGCAGGCTGTTATTTTGCTGCTGAGTGGAATTTTTGTAAGTGCTTTTTGGGACTTTTTAATTAAAGATACTTTCGTTCGAATTGGAAAGTGGTTAGTTGAGTTTTCTTCGAATTTCTCCAACACATTTACAGATTTTATATATACCAGTTTCAGCTCATCTGATATGATATTTACTATTTTTCCATCACTAGTTATATTTATTGGAATAATAGTAATCATTACTTTTAGGTTGCTAAGTGTTTTATATCGGATGAGAAAATCTAACTTAATACTTGTGACTGCCGATACAGATGAACAGTCATTAGAAAGCGAATCAAAATTAATTAAAGCAGATAGAGTGTTTTTTAAATATTTACCTCGTGTTAATTTAGTTCTTTATTTCATTTCTCTAATTTCGTATACTTTATTTTTTTCTATGTTGATCTTTCAAAATAGTCTAAAAACGGTATCAGAGAGGAATTTAGGTATTTTGAAGCCATATTTTACAACTAATAAATATGATCTTTTGTATTCAGAATATCTACAAATTAGAACTAAAAATGACTTTAAAGAATTCCAGATTCAATTAGAGAAAATAGCGAAAACTCAAAATATAAAAATCAAAGACCCTAGCAATTAGAATTAATGATGGCTTAATGGCAAAATTCGTTTTTAACAATGAAAAATACAGACCGCATCAATAAAGCTTACGAGCAAAAGCATTTGGCTAATATTAAGCGCAATCAAAATAAGGTTAGAAAATCTTATCAAAAGGCGATCAATAAAATATATTCGGGTTTAATACTGCCTAAAAAAAAAGATAGCTTCAATATTGAAAGATTACCGCAGCTTAATAATATGCTGAATGAAGTACTTGCAGAATGGCAGGACAATTTTTTGACGATTATGGTTAATGGTGTTCATGAAGCTTGGAATCTATCTGAAATTAAAATAGATGAGATATTGAGTCAATTTACAGTTGGCCGCTCTATTTCACCTTTGATACAACAAGCTTTATCTTCAAGGAATACAGGTGCTTTGCAAGCTTTCTTAAAGAGGACCAGCAGTAAAGATGGTCTTAATTTGTCACAAAGAGTGTGGAATTACTCAAATCAATTTAGATACGAGATTGAGAATAACATGGCCATGGGTATAAGTGAAGGAAAGTCAGCTGCAGAAATAGCACGAGATCAAAAAAAATACCTTCAAGAGCCCGATCGATTATTTAGAAGAATTCGTGATTTTAATGGGAATTTAGTTTTGAGCAAAGCAGCTAAAGCTTATTCACCTGGTCAAGGAGTTTATCGATCATCTTACAAAAATGCGTTGCGGTTAACACGTACTGAAACAAATATTGCATATAGATCAGCTGATAATGATCGATATTCTCAATCTGAGATTATTCTTGGTTATGAGGTCCAATTATCAGCTAGACATCCAACTTTTGACATTTGTGATCATCTAAAAGGTAAGTATCCGAAAGATTTTAAATTTATTGGTTGGCATCCCCAATGTATCTGCTATACTGTTCCGGTTCTGCCTTCAGCCGCTGAATATGACAAATTTGAAGACGCTTTATTGTCAGGCGGATCTTATAAAATGCAAGGTCAAATAAACAACGTACCCAGTGAGTTAACCAAGTACGTTCAGGATAATAGTAAAATGCTGAAAGGTCTCAAAAGTGTTCCATATTGGATAAAAGATAATAAGATTAAGATTTAAGTTTTAAAGCTGATAAATTGGCAAATTTAGATACTATTCGCAAATTTGTATTTGCGTTATGAAATTCAATAAAACTATTTTTAATATCCAAGTTTGTAAAATAAACATCAGTTTCATTGTCTTTCGATCGATTTGAAATACTTTGTAGCAGTAGATCCTTATCATTGTTTTCTAGCCAATTTAAGTAAAGTTCATTAAATGTCAGGTCGTAATGATCTACATGAACGTTGTCATAAGTCAACAGGACATCACTAATCGGGCAAACTGTTTCAGAGGAAATAAAGTTTTTTCTACGAAAATCGATTACAATGTCACGAATAGATGTTCTGCATGCGACTTTAATGTCGAAATATTTATCAACTGGGCTAATTGACTGAATATATGAAATATCAGTTGTAGAACCGTCTATTCTATTTAAAACGAAGCATCTAGTTCCATGAGTCTGTGTTTTAATAGTTGATATAAATTCGATACCACAACCTTTTTTAATCAACCAATCTGGGTGGTTTTGAAAAATGCTAAGGAGAAAATCAACTTCTTCCAAATTTGAGACAATCGTTCCGACAGGATATTTATTTAAAATATCCTTTGCTTTAACCTTTAAGTTTGATTTATTCATTCTTTTGAAGTTACTAATTTGTTTCTGAAACTGAAATAATGAATTTATCGATGGAAATGCACAATAAATTTGACCATTGAACAACAGTTTTTACCGCAACTGATTCAACCATAATTCCCATGAACCGAAATCTCAAAGTATAATAACCTTGATAATTTTTATCAGGAAGCAACCAGTATTCAGGCTTTTCGATGATCTCCAAGTTCTGAATATTTAATTGATCATTGAAGTAGCTGATTTCTTTCTCCGTCAACATACTAATTCAAACAAATAGATGATAAGAAATTGATTTTAGATGCAATATCTTTCTGCATGTACATTAAATTCAGAAACGAGTTTGAAATTATCTTTTCTTCACTTTCCGTTAATCCTGGTAATGAGTATACCCTTGCATGCTCTTCAATCTGAGCGTCTACTCTTTTTTTACGCTCGATTAGTCCTTGAGTAATGAAGTCACTTCCTAAGTGATCTTTCAATTGGTAAGTTAAAGTATTTTTCATGATTTTTTAAAATATAAAATATGTATAAAGTAAATAAAGTAGCCAAAAAAGATATATTGTCTACCTTTTGTGTAATGCAAATATATGTGCTTTTATTTATAAACAAAAGAAAAATATAAATAAAAGTGCTTATAGTTATATTTTGTAGCTTTATCATTTACAAAATCTTGTTGTAAACGTTCCTGTCGCTCGTTTTCGGTGTATTGCCTAATCTCCTTGGTAATTTTATAGCACTTAAGAATTCTAAAAAACATAATTATGTTGTATGCACTAATATTAGCACAACTGACTGCCAAACATTCAGGGGTGTCGAAGGCGGTACTGGGACTTTTAGCTAAGAAATTAGCAGAAAAGGTAACAGAAGAAAGCCAAATCGAGGGAGCTATTTCAGACTTTGAAGCTAACTCACCAATGACCATCAAGGAATATGCAGATTTTGTACAAGCAGAGGGGGATAAGCGAGTTACTGATGCGCTAAAAAAGAAAGATGAGCCAACTCCTCCAACTCCGCCAAAAACAAAGGATGATGACGCCACAGATGTAAGTTCCCTTGTTGCAAAGGCTGTTGCAGATGCTTTAAAACCATTTCAGGAAATGGCGAGCACTCTACAGAACAGCAATCGTTTAAATGCTTTAAAAGCGCAATTAAAAGAAAAAGGTGTTGATGAGAGCTGGGCTGAGGATGTTGTATTTGGATCTGATTATGATCTAGATCAAACAGTTGCAAAAATGGAAACAAAATGGAATAATACAATCCAAGCAGGTATTAACAAACAGGTTGCGGATGGTAAAATTCAAATGGGAAATACAGCTACTGAAGAACAAGGTATTCAAGCGATCAAAGAATATGGCGCTAGTAAAGGCTTTACTAAGGAGGCTGGGTATAACATTCAAGAAGTTTAAAAATGGGATTAAAAATCACAGAACGTAGAGATACACCTCAAATCCTTATCGAAGTCTCATATTTTGAAGATTTCCCTGGGGGCGGTACTTTGAATACTACAGGTCTAAAACAAGGCGATGTTATTCAAAGAGGTGTATTAGGGAACATTAATGAGGCAACTAGGTTGTTTTCAGTTCTCAAAACTTTTGTAGTTGCAGAAAATGCAGCAAACAACGCGGTTAATATTAAGGTTAAAAAAGTAATTAACGAGCAACCAAACTTAGCTGTGATCGGTGATATCGTATCTTTTTCAGTTGGTGGAACTGCGTATGCTATTACAGCTATTGATACAAGTAATTCTGACTATGATACTATCACTATTGGCACTACTCTGGGTGTAGCTTTGCCAGCTGGATCTGTATTGTTTGAATCATCTGCTTCTGGAGCCACGGCAGGTGCATTAAAAGTGGATGTAAATGGATGGCTTCGTGAAGATGCTGATGTAGACCAGAACGAATTTGTTTCTGTCGGTCGCAGAGGAACACTTTACGAAAGACGCTTACCATTTGCAGTTCCACAGGCTGTAAAGGACAAGCTGCAAGGTTTGATCGTGTTTTCACAACAACGCTAAGAAAGGGGAAAATTAAAAAATGGCACAAACAATTATAAAAGAGTTGTCGAGCGAAAAAAAGCTCCAGACTTATATTGACGAAACAAAGGCGCGGTTTGCCCCTATTTTCTGGCCGACATTGAGTAGAACTGAGAAGACGGATAATCTCCGTTGGGATGTGCTCATTGGTGAAAGAAAATCAGGCGTAGCAGGTAATGTAACGGCCTTTGATGTATCGGCTCCATTGCACGCACGTGATGCATTTCGTGAAAAGGGAGGTAAAATACCATCTATTCGCGGTAAAAGAGTGATGAAAGAATCAGATTTCCGTAGATACATCAGTTTGAGAAAGCAAGGTAAGGCATCATCTGAGCTTTTGGATTTGGTGTATGACGACATTGCATTTTGCTCTATCGCTCCGCACAAGCGTATCGACTGGATGGAGGCTAAATTACTTTCTAATGCTGGTAAGGTAAGTTTTACAAATGCCGATAATGTAGGCGCTGTAACACAATTCGATGTTGACTTTAACGTTCCTAGTGCCAACAAACATGGTGTAAGTGTAGTATGGTCAGACACTGAAAATAGTGATCCTTTAAAGGATTTAAAAGATACCATCATTAAGCCTTTGGCAGATAAAGGTATAACTGGAGGAATTATTCGATTGCATCCCTCAAAGATCTATCAATTGCTTGAGTCTAAAAAGGTGTTATCAAAATTTGGTCTATTGACAAAAGGTCAAACTGACGGTATTGATTTTGATATCTCGAAATTGAATGCTTACATGGCAGCAAACAATTTCCCTACCATTCGTGCATTTAATGCATCTATCGGTATCGAGATTGACGGCAAAGCAGTCTATTCAAACCCTTGGAACATAGATAATATCACATGGACACCGGAAGGGCAATTGTTTACAGTTTACGATGCCGGAAGTGTTGAAGATGAGGTTAAAGTTGATGGGCTGATTTACACAAACTACATGGGTAATTTGGTTAAAAAATGGTCCGAACCTGATCCAGCACGTGAGTTTACAGCTTACGAATTCAATGCGTTTCCTGCTTTAGAGGTAGCTGATGAAGTGATCACAGTAAATACAAATAAAGTAGGTTCATTCGAGTAATCATGACAAAAAAAGAAGCCTTTCTACAAGTCGTTCAGGTTGGTTCGGTAGACGACCAAGCAGCAGAAATGTTTTTACTTTCTGCAGGTCTGACCGATGATGATCAATTCGTCGGAGATTTAAACGAATTAGAGCTCGCAGCAATTCCATTGTTACAAAGCTTATTGTCTGTTAGTTCTCAAAGCGAAGGTGCTGCATCATGGAGTACTAACCGTGACGGCATTAAAGATAGGCTTCTTTTTTTAGCTCGTAAGCATGGTTTGGATGATGTTGTTTCTGCATTATTAAAACAGCCACAAATTAAGAAATTCGATTGGGGGCTATGATTAGGAAAAGAGTACATACGCTAAAGTATACAGAGATAGTTGAAACTAATCCTTACCAAGATGAAAATGGTGATTGGATTGAGGGAGAAACTATTGAAAAAGTCATTGAATTAAATTGTCGTGCTGATGTTAATAGTGGAGGACGGACAATCAAAAACAATGACAATAAAGACTATGTTTTCAGCTTTGCTTTATTCCTGGACAGAATTCCCGATAGCTTAAAAAGGGGTACCAAAATTGAAGTTTTTAATAAAAATAAACGTGTTGTAGTGGGAGAAGTTATTCTTCCTTTTGATTATCAAGCTCACCATCAATTATGGGTTTAACACCTCGATTTACTAGGGCAGACGTACGAAATGCAGTTGAAAAAAGGAGAATCTTATTTCGCAAAGCTGTTTTAAAGAGATTGGAATTAGTGGGATGGGAATTTGTTAAAATGGCTCGTGAAAAAACCGCATCATCTGGTGGTTTCAATGATGTGACGGGAAATCTTAGAAGTTCGATTGGTTTTGCTGTAGTTGATCATGGTACCGTTAAAAAAGAAAATTACGAAGTATCAACAGGAGGGCAGAAAAAAGCAGAAGGAATACAAGAAGCTAAGGATTTCATCAGAACACTGAAGGGGAATTTTGATGATGGATTTGCCTTGATTGTTGTAGCTGGAATGGGTTATGCTGCTGCGGTTGAGAGTAAGGGAAAGGATGTTATTACAGGCTCAAGCCTAGAAGCTGAGAGTATTTTAAAATCAGCAATTGACAAACTTAAAGAAAAAATGAATCGATGATTACAACTATTGAAGCGGTAAATATCCTTTACGGTTTTGTTAATACATCTGTCTTAATGCGTGATGTTAAAAAGCCAAATGGCCGTTTATGTAAATTCCAGCGGATAGAAAATTCAAGCAAAGAAGATATTGTAATCAATACCTTAGGCTTAAATCGTGATCCGGTTCAGAAGGGTGTTTTACTGATTAACATATATGTGCCAAACCTTGATCCAACCAAAATACCTGATTTAGGTACTGATAGAAGTCAGCCAGATAATGCCAGGATACTTTATTTATCCAGATTGGTTCAATCTGTTTTCAATGAAGATGGAAGCGAAGAATCTGAGATTTGGGTTAATGGCGATACGAGTTTTGAAATTACTACTGATGATGTATTTGAAGACAACAACAATCAGCATTACATAAGTTTTAGAATTAATTTTTTCACAATAAAATAGAATAAAATGGCTAGAAAAAATAACGTTTTAGGTTTAAAAGCCGTTAAAATGGGGCCTATTGGGGCAGATGGTGCCATGGGTGCTGTCTTAACCGAAATCTTAGGAGCTACCGTTAAGGGATCAGCATCTTTAGTTTTAAATGAAGGAACAAGCGAAGAAGTTGAGATTGAAGAGGAGGATGTAGCGTATGACGAGCTTGAGACTGTAGCACCAAAATGGGCCTTTCAATGTGAATCTTATAATTTATCGGCAAAAGCACTTAGTGAGCTTGGAGTTGGTGAACTTGAAGAGGGTGTTGGAGGTGAGCCTGATAGTATTGGAATTGACGTTCCTATTCCTATGGAGCTATCTGTTCAGCTAGAAACTAAGAATGGTGCTAAATTGGATATTGCTCGAATGAAATTGAAAGTAAGACCTCAATTTGATTTAATGAAAGCCCAATTTGGAAAAGTGATCATTACCGGCACTCCATTGAAGCCGACCAAAGCAGGCGTTAAAACCATTAAAAAAACTGATGCACCAGTTTAAAAAAGTAGACTAAACCGCTACTTTGTCTATCTTGAAGTAGCGGTTTTTTATAATGATATCATGCAGGATAAAGAAATAAAAAAGAAGGCAATTGAAACACTTATCGACACTTCGGAAAGTATTGATATACCTATTATGCCACGAAATTTCATTCATAAGATTTTCCAGAAAGTAGGATTACGCAAGAAAGTTTTAACCTACAACCTTAGAAAAATGAGAGTAGGCAATCGGGATAGGATATCAAAACATTTATTTGATTTTCCTGATGAAATAATGGATGGTACTCCAATGTTAAAAAAAGTATTTCAGCTTACTAATGATCATCATCAAGGTATGATTTATTGCGTTGCTGTAGCATTACAAAACGACCGTCACGAACCTAAAAATGAATTACTGGATGCCTTAAACTGGATTGATGAAGAATTATTTCATTACATATTGGATAAATCTTTGAGCTCCATTGACTTTGAAAATTTTTTAAAATCTATCGTGTTACTGACAGGCGCATCAGCTTTGATGAAAGCGGAGAACCAGTAAACGAGCCTGAAAAAAGTAAGGGAGTTAATAGCCCTTGGGGTAGAATCTTAAACTACCGAAAATACTTTAGAGAAAACCGTGATTATGTTCTTTGGGAGCTATCATGGGATAATTATTATATGGAAATGATCACTATTCCTGATGCTTCAGGGAATGGAGATGAGAATAAGGAAGCTGAAACTAAAGACGAAGAAGAAGATTTCTTAAATAAGATTTTGTAATGGCAGAAGTAAATAGACTTGAGTGGGACGCCTATATTCGTGATTCGGAGCTGATGCAATCCTTAAATAGGATTGAGCGCAGAATTATACAAACTGCTGATACCGCTGCTAGAAGAGGCGGTGATCTTGAAGGGATGTTTAAAAAGGCCGCTCAAGCTGCTACTACTTTTTTATCGTTAAATGCTGCTCAAGGATTCGTTCAGAAACTTATTCAAATACGGTCCGAATTTCAACAATTAGACATCGCTTTTACAACGATGTTAAAAAGTAAGGAAAGAGCTGATCAACTTACTAAAGATCTTGTCGAGTTTGCTGCAACAACACCTTTCGGAATGAAAGAGACAGCGAACGCGGCGAAACAGTTATTAGCTTATGGATCTTCCGCTGAAAGTGTTAAGGATGAATTACGCATGCTTGGTGATGTTGCTGCCGGAACATCTCAACCCATCGGAGATTTGGTATATCTATATGGAACGCTAAGAACTCAAGGTCGTGCATATTTGATGGATATTCGTCAATTTGCTGGACGTGGTATTCCAATTTACAAAGAGCTAGCGAAAGTAATGACTGAGATCGGCGGAGGAGCTAAGGTTTCAGAGTCTCAGATCAACGATTTAGCTAGTGCTGGCAAAATAGGTTTTGCAGAGGTACAGAAAGCTTTTCAGAATATGACCGCAGCAGGATCTATGTTTGGTGGTTTAATGGAGGCGCAGTCTCATACAATTCAAGGCCAATTGGAGCGATTGGGTGACGGGATTGATCAAATGTTTAATAAGCTAGGTGAAAAATCTGAAGGAACAATTGCATTAATTATAGATGGGGCGTCTAGTGTAGTAGAGAACTACGAAACTGTACTAGGGGTAATCTCAGCTTTAATCGTGACATATGGAGCATACAGGGCAGCTTTAGTTCTCACTGTTGCCATGCAGAATATTACCGCAGCAAGTGCGGTAGGAATGACAGCTGCTGAAATGTTGCATTATGGGGCAATCGTGGCAAAAACATCAGCAATGAGGATATTGAATGCTGTTATGTTAGCATCTCCTGTCGTTGCTTTTACCGCACTTATTTCTGCTTCTGCTGCGGTAATTTATAGTTTTACACAAGTTACTGATGCAGCCACATTATCTCAATCAAAATTAAATGAAGCTCACGAAGCAGGTGCAAAAAAGGCTGATACAGAAAAAAGAAGTTTAGAGCAGTTAATCACTGTGATTAAAAGTCACACTGCGTCAGTAGAACAGAAAAAAGCAGCTTACGATAAATTACAATCTCAAACAGGCGGAATATTACTTTCATTCTCTCAAGAAGATATTGCTGTAGGAAAAGCTACAAAAACTATTGATCAATATATTATAAAAATTCAACAAGCAGTTTCAGCACGAAAAGCTTTTGATGAGTTTAATGAAATGGCTGGTCAGCTTGATGAATTAAATAGAAAAGGAGCTGATGGTGTAGGTATTTGGACAAAGCTCGGAAGAAGTATAAAAAATACATTTATACCTACCTCTCAAGGTGTTGGGTTTAAAGAATGGGGGCAAGCTCTTTTTAGTAGCGGAAAGATGGGTGAGCTGATTGTTAATCAGGAAAAAGAAGCTCTTAATAAATCAATGGACGTCCTCAAGAAGGAATACAATGATAAATGGGAAGAGATAATTACCGGTAAATCATCTTCAAATATTGGACAAGAAACTGTTATTGATAGGTTGGCCGAGCCGTTAAAAAATTTTAGCTCTATTCTATCGTCAGCTAAAAGCAAGGCTGATCTAGATGGATTAAAAAAAGCTTTGACTGAAAAGATGGAGGCTTTAGCTCCAGGGGATAAAGAAATTGCAAAATATAAATCTAAGCTTGAGCAATTAGCTGCAATAGAAAAACAGTATTCAATTGGCGGTAAAGGTAATTCAAGTGCAGAAAACAGTGCCTATCAACAAGCGGAGCGATACAATTCTTTAAAATTAGATATCGATAAAGCAAATGAGTCTTATTTGCGATCGCAGTTGTCTAGAGATCAACAGGAGGTTGAATCAGTAAGGGATAAATATAGGGCATTGCGTGAAGAAATTAGGAAATTTAATGCCGATCCTAGAAATAAAACAAAGATTGATGGTTCCTCAATTAATGCTACAGAAGCAAATGAAATAAAAGAGACTAATACCAAAATTGATACTAAATATATAGTTGATAATCTGAATCAGCAAAAGGCTTTATACGATCAATTCGAAGCCTATAAATTACAGGTAGGTGAAGAAAAAGCTAAGGAAAGATTTGCTAATGAATTGGATTTGTCAAAGACTTATTTACAATTGATCGAGGAACAAATGTCAAAGGCACTTGAAATTGATCCTACAGCAATGACCGCTGCTCAAAAAGAGGCATTAGCATCTCTTACAAAACTACAGCAGGATGAAGAATCTAGATTAAAAAGTGTGGAGCAAGCAAAATATGCTGAAGCCTATAACGCCGCCAAAACTCATACCCAAAGGCTTGAAGATATTGAAAAAGAATATCAACAAAATATCAAAGCATTGGGTAATAAAGCAAGTGCGGAGGAATTAGCTAATCTCAAAAAGCTTCGTGATGAAAAGATCAAAGGTGAAAATGAAGAGTTTTTCCTAAAATCTGATCTTTATAAAAAAGCGGCTAAGGAAGCTTTGATCCGTACACGTCAGGAAATAAAAGAACAGATAAAAGCTGTAGAAGAGCTTTTAAAAACTGATCTAGCACCTAATATAAAAGATAGGTTACAAAAGGAACTGGAAGGTTTAAAGATCAATCTAAGTATTGGGTCTGTAAAAACAAATATTGCCAACCTTGAGAAACAGAGACAGGATATATCCAATGCCTTATCTGGATACAATACATTAAATGGTATTACTGAAATCACAGATCAAGCGCTAGATGCACATCCTGAACTTAAAAAACTTTATGATCAGCTTCATGAAATTACTGATCAAATAAATAAGCTTAAGAAGGAAACTAATGATGGATCTGGTGGAGGATTTCTTGGGTTCCTTAAAAAATTAGAAGGAAACAAAGCCCTTCAAGAAGTTAGTGATTGGGGAAATGTAGCGGCTCAATCATTTAGTGAAATGTCCCAAGCCTTAGGAGGATCAGAAACACAGGCTGGATATCTCTTAGGTACAATCGGAGAATTGGCTGGCGCTGCAGCGGATGTCGCAGGTGCAATCGCATCCGGTGATCCCAAAGCGATTGTCAAATCTGTTGTAGGTGCTGTGGGTTCCATAATCTCTATCAGTAGAAGGACCAAAGAAATGAATCGTCAAGCTCGCGAGGAGAACAAAAAGTTCTATGACGAGGCAATGAAAGGTGAGCGAGATTATCAGGCTTTATTACGTCAGCGTGAGCGTGAAAGTGCATCACGTGGTAAAAACTCATACAACGCTATTATAGCACAGTTAGAGGCTATCAAAAAGCAATCTCCTGAGTTGCAAAAAGCATATGACAAAGTTTTTTCTTCACTCCAAGGGCAAGATTTTATAGATGGCAAAGGCTATCAGCACGGCACATGGTTTCGTAAGGCTAAGACCTGGGATGTCATGGCCAGTCTTGGAGGATCTGACTATAATGAACTTGAAAAGCTTTATTCACAAGGAAAATTAAAGGATAAAGCAAAGGAAGATTTCGAGGCTTTAAAAGCTTTAAAAGAAGAATTGGAAGAAGCTGGTCTTAGTGTTGATGATTTACAAAAAAGCCTTAACGAGCTTTTAACCGGAACTTCTGTTTCGGGGCTTGCTTCTGGTTTAGCTGATCTCTTTGCTAATGGAAAGCGTTCTGCTCAGGACTTTGGAGATAGTTTCGAGAGCATCATGCAAAATGCAATCAAATCTAGTTTTCAGGCTAAGTTCATGGAAGATGCTATGCAGCCATTTTATGAAGAGCTGGCTGTAATGATGGAGGGAGGAAATCTTACAGGTGATCAGATCCAAAAGTTAAAGGATAAATATATCAATCTCGGTGAAGAGTACGCCAAGAAGTGGGAAGATATCGAGAAAGTTACCGGTGTTGATTTGTCCAACAAGGACAAAGGTTCTACAGGATCTTTAAAAAATGATATTCAAGCTGTGACCGAATCAACTGCTGGGCGATTAGAAGCCGAGTTCGGAGGATTTAGAATCGCACAGCTTCAAACACTTGCTGAAGTTCGGTCTCATGGTCTTACCCTTAGCAAACAGCTTGAGATTGCAAATAGCAATTTGGTTATACTGAACGCTATTCAGGTGAATACCTACCGAACAGCAGGTAATACGGATAGGTTGGAAAATATTGAAAATGCATTGGTGAGTATAAACAATAAGGTATCAAGTTCTGATGCCGCAAGAAGGGGGGCTGGTCTTTAAAATGAGTACATATAGGTTTAACGGGTTAGATCCTGAATTATTATACTCTTTAACAATAATAAAGGGTATCGACAGCGAATTGATGACTATTCCAGAACTCAAAGACAATGGTCTTTCTATCGACTGGGCAGATGAGAACGGAACTGAAAGGTATCATGGCACACGTAGATTTAAATCCAAAACATACAGTGTTAGCGGGGTCATCATCACAAGTTCACCTTCTGATCTTCAGACAAAATTTAATGCTCTAGCTACTTTCTTTATGACAACTGGGGAATTCAATTTTGATGATATCAACAAGGCTCGTAGATGGAAGGTTTTCTATAATAAAGTGACTTCAGTAGAAAAGATCAATAACCGATCTCTACGTATCACATTTGAATTAATTGACGATTATCCGGTAGACATTTTTACAATATAAGCATGTACCATATCAACAGGGGAAATACAGTAGTTTGGAGCGGTAAGGCTCAAGGAAAGCAGTCGAAGGTGATTATGCAGGAGGATCGCGTGGAAATTACGATCAAAACTCCTATTCCTATTATTTTCAAAAAAGGTGATACAATAAAAGTATATGGGGAAACCTATAAGCTTAACCGTCCAGAAAATATTGGAAAAACAAATAATGAAATTGGCTACACCTTTACCATAGAGTTTGAAGCACTCTATTATGACCTCGGTAAATGGATTCTTAATACGCTTGATAAAAACAACAATTTAACGGAACCCGATGTGCATATCATGGGTGAGGCTAGTGTGATACTTGGGTTGCTGGTACAGAATGCGAATCGAACGAGCAGCGGTTGGACATTAGGACAGGTAGACCGTACAGAGACCATCCAGTGGGCATATAATGGTGCAAAATTGCTCACCGTACTACAGGATGTTGCCGATCAAACTAACCTCGAATTTTGGTGTGTCGGAAAACAGATTAATCTGACCAGAAAGCAGATTCAAACTGGAATAACTTTTCAGTACGGAAAAGGCAAGGGGCTGTATGAGCTACGTCGCGATCGTAAAGATAAGCCGGTTGTAACTCATATGAAAGTTCAGGGCGGTACTCAGAATTTGCCTAATGGATATGGATTTCGTCAGATACAGCCAACGGGGGGTAATCCGATGGTCAACCCTAATTACACAGCAGGCAGTGAAGTTGTAGAAGATGTAATGACCTTTGAAAACGTGTATCCACGTTTAGAGGCTAAGGTTACATCCGTACAGGCTAATAATATGATCCGCTCCACCGATATTGATTTTAATCTGAACGATCATCTACTGGCAGACGGTACAAGTGCCCAGATTGCATTTACTAGCGGTCTACTGAATAGCTTTAAGTTCACGATATCCGAAGATGGTTTTGACAATGCGACCAAGCAGGTGAAGTTCAATCCGATCACGGATGAAAATGCTTATCCGGATGGTGTGCCTAATGCTATGCTAAAACCTGCAGTCGGGGATAGCTTTGTATTCCTCAACATCAATATGCCTCAGAGCTATGTCACAGCAGCTGAAAACCGTGTCAAAGAACTGGGTGATCAATATTTTGCAGAAGAGGGAACAGAGCAATACACATGGTCGGGCAAGATCACGCCAAAGTTTATAATGGAGAACAACATCGAGTTGACCCTTGGCGGAATCGTTAACTTAAATGCGAGTGACATTGGTTTTTCAGGACCAATTCGAATAGCTTCATATACGCGTGATTTAGAGGAGGAATATTTGTATGATTTTACCTTATCAAATGTCGTAACAATAAACTATCTCGTTCGGTTAAGAAACCAGTCTGACAGACTTGCTAATGCGGTGACCAAAGGACTTTCATCAGATGGTTTGAGCAATAAATCCACCTACGCTGAAAGTGCGGGCTTTGCGACATTAGCAGGTCACGCCAATACGGCAACTAATGCGGCAACAGCCAACTTTGCTAGCCAGGCACAGAACGCTGTCAATGCTGACCGTGCTATTTTGGCCAACCGATCTAATTTCTCTGACCAAGCCGACCATGCAGCATTGTCCGACCGCGCTATCAATGCTGATCATGCAGATAAAGCAACCCTAGCAGACCGCGCTACATTGGCAAATTATGCCTTAGATGCTGATCATGCAAAAGAATCGGATCATGCTAAATTAGCTGACCGTGCGAAAGTTGCCGATTATGCGTACGATTCTGATAAATGGGACGGCAAGCAGTTTGCTGACTACATTGATCAACCTGTACGTACCAATGACAATGTACGCCACCAATCTATATCAACCCCTGCCTTTATTTCAGGAGCCACAGGCTCGGGATGGAAGCTTTTTGCAGATGGAAGCGCAGAGGTTGATAGTTTGACTGTGCGAAAATCTTTGAACGTTGTGCAACTCAATATACGGGAAATAACAGGCACAGGTGGAAGCTTCGCGGTAACCAATGTAGCAAAGATTTATGTTGTTCACGAGAGAGAAGACCACTATAGCTGCTATATTAATACCGATGACAATACACTCTTTGTTCCTTTCAATGCAGGCGATATTGTTAGGTGCCAAGTTTGGGATGGTAAAGGAATAAAATATTATGTAGGCCGCATTCGTGCAGTATCTCAAAGTATTTTTGACATAGAAAAACCACTTTTAGCAGGCTCTGGAGTTCCTTCAGCAGGCGACAACGTTTTTCAATTCGGGTCATCTGTTGCTGGTCGTCAGGGATTGATATACATGACCAACTCCGATAGTGGCGCGCCTTACCTGGATGTTTTGGATGGTATAGATTCGCCTAGCTTGGAGGGCAAGACAAAGGTTCGATTAGGAAAACTCAATGGAATAACGGACAGTGTTTTTGGGGCCTTATCGGGTTATGGGCTGTACGCTCAGAATGCTTATTTACGTGGTAATTTTTATGTCACTGGTGGCAACGCGGAAACGAAAGACGGGGCGCAGGAAAAAGCTAATAACGCACAGAGTAACGCTGTTGTTGTAGCTGGTCAGGATGCTACGGCAAAAGCTAATGCGGCCAAAGACTTTGCAGCTGCACAGGACAATCTTGCAAAGGTCGAAACCAAGGCATATGCCGATGGTATCGTTGATGCTGAGGAGGCGCGGGCAATAGCAGATGCGCAGGCAAAACTTTCAGAAGCAAAAAACCATGCCGATGCACAGGCGGCACAGTCACAGGCGAATGCTATAGCCTCCGCAAGTCAGGATGCTAGTAACAAAGCTAATGCGGCAAAAAACGAAGCAATTTCCTCAGCCAATCAATTTGCTCAAAATGCTGTTGATGCCGTCAAGATCGGCGGTCGAAATTTGCTGTTGATTTCCAATGTTTTGACAGGAAGTGTAAGAAGTGGAGCGAATGGTCAGATAATAGATTATAACCATTATGCCACTGTTGCAGATATCATTTCTGTAGATAAAAATTCAGATTATATTTTTTTTATAAAATCAAAAACAAACATAAGTTATGGACTAGGTATCGGGCTGTGGCTAGATGGTGAATATCTGGGATTTGAAAATTACACCAATTATATCGGTGGAACAGGTTTAATAAATACGGGCAATGCAAATGGCATAACTTTAAATTTTTATAAAAACCCAGAAGATAGTTCAATAATTACAGATTTCTTTAAAACAGATGCATTAATAAAAGTTGAAAAAGGCAACAAAGCCACTGATTGGACACCTGCTCCAGAGGATATTACAAATTCGATTGATATCCTCAGGACAGAAACAGCACAGTCTTTTGTCGTAATGGACGGAAAGATCGAGGGCAAGGTCAATAAAACAGATTTCAATGTTTTGGGACAAACGGTCAGCCAGCAGGGGAGTTTAATTTCGCAAAACGCTTCTTCGATAGAATTACGCGCAACAAAACAGGAATTTTCAGATCTCAACAATACTGTTAGCGGTCTTTGGGGGCGAGTCAGCAACGCAGAAACTGCAATTCAGCAGAACAGCAGTGCTATATCTCTTCGTGCGGTTAAAAGTGATGTTGATACACAAGTTAATGTCGTTAATGACCGTATAGATAATACGGTAACGCGTTTAAGCGTTGCTGAATTAAAAATTACTCCTGAGGCGATTCAACAAACCGTAAAATCTCAAACAGAAAGTATTGTTAGCGCTGCTGTTCCAGCTACAAGAAAACAAGTTAGTACTCTTGGCTTAGATGAAAACACATATTATCCACTCATTATCAGCTTATCATCCAATGATCGCTACAAGATAATGATAGATCGGATGTTGGATGTTTCATATGGAAAACCAATTTATTCCTTTCATCCTGCAGGATTTTCGGCACATGTAGAGTGGACCACAATAGGATCTGGATGGGGCGCAAGACAAGATGATAGAGAAATATTAATAGCACAACAAAGATATGCTGAAGCTACATTTGGTTCTATAGGTCAAGTTACCGAACTAAGTCAAGAATTTATTTATCTAAGGGGAGGTTCAATATGGGATATTTCAGTTTTTGGATCAAATTCAGTTGAAATAAACATATATCGAAATGGTTATCATTGGGAAGCAGGATCTTATTCAGGCGATGTGCCGCTTTTAACTTTCGTAAATGAAGTTAAATCTATTACATCGCGAATTTTAAATTCAGAAACATCAATTTCACAAACTAAAGATGAAATTTCTTTACGGGCTACAAAGACAGAAGTTATAACTCAAGTGAGCCAGGTTGCAGCCACTGCAAGTCAGGATGCAACAGCTAAACTTAATGAAGCCAAAATACATGCAGATGCTCAGGCATCGCAGGCACAAGCCAATGCCATTTCTGCATCAAATGTGGCAATCAGTACAGCATTGAATGCATTGAGTATTGGTGGTCGGAATTATTATTCTAATTACTTCACGAGTCTCACACCTTATTTGGTGATTAATTTAGTGAAAAATGCAGTTTCAAATGGATTTATGGTCACTGGTGAACAGACCAGAACAGGTAATGTTCGTCTTGTTGGTGTGATCAATGCTAATGGTCAATGGACAGTATCGGGCTATGTCAGAGGTACCCAGTCTGAAGAAGTCACCTTCAATATTGATATCTGTGATCAAGGGCTTAAAGGATTTTCAGCTCCAGCGAGCAATGAATGGACGTATTTTGAACACACCGTAGAAGTGACTAATTATACGAAAGAAGATTATCACTATGTCGATTTTGGCCAGTTTTCATGGCACTATTTCCAATTCAAGAATATTCAAGTCGAAAAAGGCAACAAAGCCACTGATTGGAAGTTAGCACCTGAGGACTTGCAACAGCAGATTGTTGAGACTGACAACGCTCGCAAAGCTTATGTCGATAGTCAAGATCAGTTAAAAGAGACTCAAACTAAAGCGTACGCAGACGGTAAAGTCGATGCTGCTGAACAACGGTCGATCAATGATGCAACCGCCAAAGCCAATGCCGCCAAAGGTTATGCCGACGCTCAAGATGCGCTATTGAAGGCTCAAACCGATGCTTATGCAGATGGCAAAGTCACGGCGGAGGAATCCGCTCGAATTGCACAATCTCAAGCTAACTTACAGGCGGCAAAGGATTACGCAGCGGCTCAAGATGCTTTGTCGAAAATTGAAGCCAAAGCGTATGCTGATGGCGTAGTAGATGCGGAGGAAGCTAGAGCTATTGCCGATGCAGCCGCAAAAGCAAATATTGCTCAGGCAAATGCCATAAATGCTGCAAGTCAGGATGCAACAATAAAGTCTAATAATGCTATTTCAGCTTCAAACACATATACGGACAATCAGATTATCATATCAAATAATGCTATTTCCCTCAAAGCGGATAAAACAATTGTAGATAATATAAGTAATCGTCTTTCAAGTGCTGAATTAAAAATTACTCCTGAGGCAATTAATTCTATCGTATCTGGGCAAATTGATACTAGCATAAATAATGGTATTACTATAAAGGATACTAGATATAACAATAATCCTCCTAGTTGGTATTATGCAAACTATGGGCATAAAACAGTTCGAGAATTCAAAGATAGAAATATAATTGGGCTGCCATATGCTGGAGAAGATTATGTGCAGTTAGTCACTAATGTTCCATGGGGAGATGCGAGTGGAGGAAGTGTAGTGCAAGAGGCTAGTCAAGCAGGAAATACCTATACTAGATCCGGCAAAACAGATAGTTGGAGTGCATGGATTGAAAAAGAAACTATTGCCGGTGCGCAAAGTAAAGCAAATGGAGCATACAATGACGCTGTCGCTTATGCCAATTCACAGATTACCCAAACAAAAGATGAAATCAATCTTTCTATTACTAGTAAGATTGATAATATAACATTAGGAGGAAGAAATTATTATTCAAATAGCAATAATAGAACAACTCTTTCTCCATATCTAGTAAATGGTGTAGCTAAAAATACAGGAAGTAGTCCAAATGGATTTATCGTAACAGGATCTTCTAACTCAGGAAGCAACTTGCGAATCACAGATATCATCTCTTCAAATGGAGAGTGGACTGTTTCAGGATATATTCGAGGAGATCAAGGTCAAGAGATTAGTTGTGAAATCGATATTTGTGATGTAGGTCTAATAAAAATTTATAGCAATAATATTAATGAATGGAAATTTTTTGAACACACTGTTAATGTTACAAATTACAGCACTATATATAATTTCGTTGATTTTAGTAATTTTTCATGGCATTATTTCTTTTTTAAAGATATTAAGGTTGAAAAAGGAAACAAAGCAACAGATTGGACACCAGCACCCGAAGATGTTCAAGGTGAAATAGATGTTGTTACAACTCGCATTGCTGTTGCTGAATTAAAATTACAAGATGACTCGATAAGGGCAGTCGTAAGACAGCAGACTGAAAATATTGTTAATGATACAGTGCTAGCTAATTTATGGTCTAGTGGTAAACCTCTTAATCCAGACCCTACCTTTAAAGATGGTATGAACGGGTTAGATATTTACAACAACGAAGGTACAGGTGCTGCCAACTGGGGAAGACTTCCTGTGTCAAGTTTTTATGAAACATTTCCTACCACGTCGGGATATGGACTTTACTATGCTCAAAATGGCGACAGACCCACTTCACCGGGATGGGGTGGTTTTCATTGTAATACAGTATCTCGTGCAAAAGCAAAATTTTTAGTGAGAATGATTCTAGCTTTCGAAGAAGGAAGAAATATTAATTTTCATTCTAATTCATTTGGAGATGAGGGTAAACAACGTTGGCTTACACCTACAGCGGGCAAGGGCGTCAATAATTTTATTGAATATATAAGTTATGTTGAATGTGGAAATACAGGCTCATTTGGCAATACCAATCTTTTTGCCTTTGCTGGAGGTAACTCAGTAAGTGTTCGCATAGCTTTTGTGGGTGTTTACGACATTACGGATGCTGTTAATAATTATACAACAAAACAAGAAATAGCATCGTCTTTCGAAATAACGTCCGGAGGAATATCTATTGCAGGAAAATCATTAAGTCTTGCAGGAAAAGTAACTTTTTCATCCTTAGATGCAAATGCCCAACAGTACATATCCGATATCGACACTTTAGCTTATACAGCTAATGGATACGCGTCGAACGCTCAGAGTGTGGCCAATATTGCTAGTGGAGCAGCGAATAATGCTTTAGTAAGCGCTGAAGGGGCAAAAAATACAGCCGATACAGCATTTTTAACAGCAAACAACGCAAAAAATACAGCCGACTCGGCAAATGCAACTGCTTCGTCAGCTAATATAATGTCTGATAACGCCAATATTGCAGCTCAGAATGCAACCATTACTGCTAACAGTGCGCTATCCTCTACATCTGAAACTGCGCTTGTTTTGACAACTCTTCAGGCGGCACTCAAGGGTATGGCATTCCAAGATAAAGTTGACATTTCTAAACTTGATACAACTATTATAGATGGTGGATATGTGAAAACTACTTTATTGAATGTCAGCGAAATCTTTGCACAAAACATTACAGCTACAGGAACTATTACTGCAACAAATTTAAATGTAACAGGAAATAGTAAAGTTGGCGGGTTCGACATTCAAGGAAATAAACTTAGTAGCGCAGCTCCTGACACATCTCTTATTTTTTCAGCCTTATTAGGCGGATCACATGTCGAGATCAATAGCTCAATTAGTTCACCCTTAATATCAATTCGAACAGATCAGGCGCAAAGGAGAGGCATGAGCATTCAAACATATGCATCAGAAGCAATAGGACTTGATATTATTGCCAATGCAGGGGGTAGGTTCGCGATCACTTCTCACGGAGGACACCAATTTCATCAAAGGTCAGGTGAATTTTGGAATGCTCCAGGTGTCTTATTAGCGATTACCATTAATCAATACAATGGAGTCACTGATGTGTGGAATGTTTCTTCTATTACTGCCAACTATAGTTCAGCAGGAAGTACATCTGCTAATAGAAAACACGTCATAACTCACAATTTAGGTCATACTGATTATATCGTTCATTATACAATAGCTTCACCAACCTTAGGTATATACATGAACAACCCCAATATTGCTACGATAAAATTGATAGACAAAAGCGCTAACTCGTTTGAGATTTTAGTTGTAGGCTCCAGAAGCGGAACATCATCGTCAAATGAAGTTTACACTATTCCAGATGTGGTGCAATTTTTAATGATTGGAAGAAATAGGCAACTATAACTGATATAGTTATATGAAAACAAATAATAAAGTATTGAGCCTCAAGGAGGTTTCGTACACAGATTTAGAAGGTAATAATGTAAAAATAAACTTTGACACCAAAGAATTTGCTAACGCACTTTTTGTGAATGCTCAATCAATAGATATGGATGATTTTGCTCGCAAAATTCACAAAGAAGGAAAAGCAGAGATTAATGATATCGTCGAGTCTGAACTTTTACAGATTTTGCCACAGCTTTATAAATATCGAGTGGTACAAGCAATTAAGGAAATAATTAACAAATAGAAAAATGGCATCAAGCACAATCACAAGAGAGGTAGTTTCTACCGTTACCCAGGAAACAAGTAAAGCAGTTTTTAACGGGTGGAATTTGAATTTCAATATTCAAATGAATGGTTTATTAATAAAGTCTGTAAACGTATATGGGAGTAAGGATGCAGTCGGAATAAATGTAACTGCAAGTTTATCTGAAAATGGGGCCATTAACGTTGGTTTCTCAACTCCAGATGCATATGATGCGGGGCTTGCAAATGCTTTGGCAATTGAGCTAAAAACCATAAAAAGCAGCGAGTTGGAGTAACAAGATTGCCCCTTCGGGGGCAACAACAAAAACTGAACATGAAAACAGGACAAAGAGGTTTAGACCTTATAAAAAGCTTCGAGGGGTGGTTTAGTAAACCATACCTCGATCCAATAGGGATCCCTACAATAGGGTATGGGTTCACTTATTATCTTCCCAGTCGAAAGAAAGTGACAATGTTAGATAATCAGATCACTATGCCTCAAGGGGAATTGATGCTAAAGGATATCTTGACTAACTACGAAAATGATGTAAAGCGACTTGTAAAAAAGCCTCTCAATCAAAATCAATTTGATGCACTGGTATCGTTTACCTACAATCTTGGAGCGACTAACGTAGGTAAATCAACCCTATTGAAAAAAGTTAATGTTAATCCCAATGATCCGACTATTAAGGACGAGTTTATGAAGTGGGACAAAGCAGGAGGAAAGGTGTTTTCTGGATTAGTACGCAGGAGAAAGGCAGAGGCAGATTTATATTTTACAAAATAGCACGCGGTTATATGGCAGAGAATACGGACTTTATTGACAGAAAAATAGATGGTATGGGAAAGTTTACGCGATGGATAAAGGAAAATCCATTGGCATTCCTATGCTCAGTGTTGACAGTGCTTTTATTTGTTTTCATATACCTGTATGTGCAAGCAAAGAATGAAAACATCTCTTTAATGAGAGAAACCAGTGTCAAGGTGGAAAATGAACTTCGTAATCAATTGCCAAGTGCAGTTAAGAAGGAAGTAACAAAACAAACTGCGCCCATGAAAGAGCAAGTGGATACTACCACAAGTCAAATCAAACAAATAATCAGGGAGGTTATCAAATGAAAAGATTAGGGTTAATATTGATATTAATGATGACAGTCACATTGGTATCATCTAATAAGATTAAGCAGGAAAGACCAAAGGATCTGATCTATAGCCTGGATAATTTAAAGCAATCTGTAATGGAGCTTGATAGTATTTTAAAGCATGGTAAGCTTCAATAAGATCTTAGCATTGGTGGTCATAGTGATCACCTTTGCCTCATGTTCGATATTCAAAAAGTCAGAGAAACATAAGGTTAAAACTACTTTAGAGGTAGTTAGCCGTAAGGATAGCACATTGATCGAGCATGTAAAAAAAGACAGCTTGGAGCGCTCTATTAAAGTTGACAAAGGAGTTATTATCACCGAAACGGAAACTACCACCACAATAGAAAAAAAAGGTGGTGTTGTTAAAGGATCTGTTGGACTGGATAAACTAAAAACTGGCCTTGAAATCCTTATAACTGATTCTGCAGGTTTTAAAATATCGGTATTATTAGATACGCTCAGCAATCAGTTGACAGCAAAATCGGAATCTCCTGGAGAGACTACAACGACTAAAAGCAAATCCACAACAACCGAACTCAAGGATAGCAAGGAGGAAAAAGAGAAGTCTGGAAGTTCTGAGCAAAACAAGCAGGTTGCTATGTCTCAGGAACATCGACAAAAAGAAAATGTTAGAGTAGAAGATAAAAAGTCTGAACCAAAAGGATCTAGCTTTATTTGGTTTGCATTGGCTGGACTCATTTTTGTAATTGGTATTATTTGGTATTTAAGAAGGAAATAATTATATTAGTAATACTATAGATAGGTTATAATAAATGGCTAAACAGCTTTGGGCGCCCGCTCGAAGCTGTTTTATTTTATTCACGATGAATTTCTTTAATCGCTTCAATTACTGCATTCGATAGATCTTCCTTCATATTACCATATGCAAGATGAAATTCTCCGCCATCGTATTTTCTAAAGTAGTATAAAGCTGCGTTTTTTCCTTTAATGATATAGTTCACTAAGCCGTACTTTCTCTCAACGGTGTAAGGTATTAATACCTCTTTTTCATTTACTATAATTTTTAGCGCTAACATTAGTACGAAATTAGTAAAATATATCTAATTTTGATCTATGAAAACAGAAATTGAAAATCGTCGAGATAGAAAAATGCCCGACAGTACGATTGAGCATATCTATAATTCAGCTTTAACAGCGGCCAATTATCTCGGTATGGAATCAGGTTTACATATTCTAAATCAAGCCTTCGTCAACTTGAGTGACGTTAGGGATGAAAAGATCGAACAGCTTAAAAAAGAATTGGCTAAATAGCTTTTTGAATGTCAGGGTAATTGGTATCGGTCAATGTGGGATCAGTTACGCGGACGACCTGATGACTACCTAGTTCACCGTCGTAAGGCTTCATTAGTTTGATAATATCGTCTTTGCTAGTTGAGTGTAACCAGGCATCTTCGTCTTTCTCTGCAATGATTAGAGGCATACGCTTCTTTTCATTGTGTATTTCAGCGAGTAGGGGATTAGCCTCGGTGGTGATGATCGAGAAAGTTGGATAAGTTTCTCCAGTCTCATAGTCTTTGAAGTCGCTGAATACAATACCTAATGTGAAGATCTCTTTGCTAGGAGTATAGATGTAATAATTTTCGGTTTCTTTTTGTCCAGATACTTTGTGAGGCTCGTAAAAACCATTGACGTATAGTAGGCCCCGATTTTTCATGATGTAGTTCTTATATGAGGCTTTTTCGAAAATGGTACCAGAATCAGCATTTAGAGTGTTCGCATACTTTTTTGCATCTTCCTCGGTTTTCACCCAAAAAGGTATCAACTTCCAACGTGCGGAAACAATCTTATCCTGTTGGTTGTTTAATGTTACAGGAAGGAATGGACGTGCAAAACCTGATACATGGTAAATTTCTGATCCTTCAAAGGTGACTTCCTTACTTGGACGTGCTTTCTTTAAATAAGTTATATCGGGGGTAGAAACATGATAACACATAATTATTCGCCTTTAAATGAATTATGATAACAATTATTAGTGCAAAATGTTATGAATGAAGATAAAATAAATATGGAGACTCGTATCCTGGCATACGATAAGCATTTCGGGTTTGTTGAAAATCCCGATGGTTTCAACTTTGAATATAACCCACATCGATTGATCGTTAAGAATTATTCTCTGCGTACAGGTGATCGTAGTGTTTACGAATCGTATCTAAACTGCTTCTTTCCTCATCTTACTGAACTTGAACTAAAAACATTCGATGATGAAATTAAATACATCAGGCACTTTGATAATGAGGAATTGGCAAGGTGGTTAGCGAGCAATGATGTGAAGGTTGTGGAATCCGACATTAGCTCAACGGATCCTGACACAATATTTCTAATGATATATGTCCATCACTCGGAAGATCCAGATATGTACGTGATCGAGGATGAAGATTTTATATTAAACAGGATCCTGCCTCGAGATTTGATCAAAGGCCCAAATAAAACATGGGTAAATATTAAAATACCAAAGAGATAAATTATGGAATACGTTAAAGTTACACACGCAGTCCTTAAGGAGCTTAAGAAAGACCGCTACAATGTTCTAGTCACCGATTCTACAAATGACGATGAAGATCCAAAATTTGTTCCTGAATTTAAAGCTGATCTATGGGGATATCTGGAATCGCTTGACGGTGACCTTGCTTGTGCCGTTATAGATGATTTGCTTGAGCTTAATGAGGAAGAGTTGAAGGGTAGTGTTTTGTACTAGGGAAGGGGTAAATAAATCTACTAAATGAAGTACTTATATTTGTATTCAATCAAAAATTATAAATTATGATATACAATCACAATGGAAAATCCTATTTACTTGACTTAATACTAAGCCAAGCGCTTGAAGAAAATGGAGAAAAAGTAGTTTTAAACACTTTCTTAAGTTCAAATGGTGAAAGATTTTACATAAAGATTTCCGATCAAAGAGGCGAAGAATTTTATGATGACTTAGGCATTCTACTGGAACGTACTGACGCTTTGGAAAAAATGGAACTGAAAGAGTAGGCTATAAACCTACTCTTTAAATATATTCCTTTACGTACCAAGCTAGCAAAAAGGCATCCTCAGCGCTTTCAGTATAACCATCCTTTGCAGTTAGTGTTAACCTATTCCCCTTAATATCGACATCATAAGCGATGAAGATTCCTTTGACAACCATGCTGTCCTTAGAAGCTTCCATAATAGCCTTGCCTACTTCGGCGGTTGGTAATGTGATTTTCATTGATTTAAATTTAGTTATTTAAAATTTGGATTATTTACGGGTTACCGTACCAATGTACTTTTTAAATACTTCTACTTTTAAACTTAACTTCGTCACCCATTACCACGCCCATATCTTTTAAATAGTCCATCAGCTCAGCAAGTGTTTTGTGTCGTGTAATTTTTATAATATTGTGAAGCTTTTCACCATCCTGTACAAGATGTATACACCTGGTGTGCTTGAATGAATATAAGGTTTCTCCGTTATTTATTCCTAGAGCATTTTTTACTTTTAAATATCTCTTTCTAAAATAGCTTTCATAAACTGGAAGGGGTCCTGGTATCTCATTTAAAGTAAAAACATAATCTGTGCTACTGAACCGATCAAGATTCATATCAAGCAAAATATTCATCAGTTCATCATCAATTGGAATATATTGCGTTTTATTTTTCTTTGAATTATCTGATGGTACTTGAATAACACGTCGAAACAAATCTATATGACCAATTTTTAATAACCGCAGCTCCGCATCTGGGCGCATGCAACTATAGTAGATAAGTCTACAGAATTGATATAAATATGAATCGTTATTTTTTAAATAATCAAGAAGGTCTTTGAAAATAGCATTGTTAAATGGTAAGTTTCCCTTTTTTTGTACTCCTAGTCGTTTAATTTTCGCACATACATTGACATTTAAGTAGTTTTCTTTGTTATCAATGTAGAATTCTAAAAATGAATGTATGGCCTGTAAATACAAATTAAACGTTTTATTTGCCCAACCTCTATTGGCTTTATAAAGGGTAACAAAATCAAAAATGTTATCTTTTGTAATTTGATCAATCCTTTTATAATCGATTTCATTGTCTATTAGGAACGATTTGAAAAGATGAAGCCTATCTTCATATACACTATAGGAATTTTTTTTAAGCGTTGTTTTGGCAAATTCTAAGTATTCATCAATACATCTACACACATTGTATTTATTTGCGTTGGAGTTATTAGAATAGCTGTATTGTTCAAAAGGGTTAAAACCTGATTGAAGCAAATCTTGCATTGCAGACTTTACAACTAACAGTTGTTTTCTGCGTTCGACTTTCGAATGTATAGAATTGATTGTATTGAAAACTCTAAATCTTTTGTAAAGATTTCCATTTGGTTTTCTAAACTTTTCGGGGATTAAGTAGTGATATGAAACGTACCATTCTTTGTCCATGTCTCCCCCTGCGTCGTAAGAATTAATCAGCTTGTAAGTCGGCATAATTGTCCGTAATTTGTCGGGATGCTTTCCAACAAGCTGATTATCAGGGTTTTTTTTGTGGAGCCGGAGAGATTCGAACTCTCGTCCAGTCATGGTACTGTATACGCTTTCTACATGCTTAGCTTCTCTTTAATTGTCGGGCGAGGGAAGGTGAGTTGCTGACCTATACCGTACGCCGTATTTGCTGAGTCTTACAAGTGATTAGCAAAATCACACCTGCCAGTTCTATTGTTCGATGCCCCTGATGTTAAACCAAAGAACAGGATCTAACGGGACAAATAGCTATGTTAAGTCTAACTTAAGCAGCTAAGGCGTAGTTTTCTTCGCCAGTTGTAATTGTGAAAGTTCCGATTAAAGTGCTCTACTAACAACGCACTGCATGCTTACATAACCGTCTCCATCCTGTCAATTCCGGTCGACCCCAATTATGTAGGACACAAAAATACAAATATTATTCCAATAATGAAGTAATATACAAGGGTGGAATGCAATATATTTACTAACTTACATTTATTGATCTACAAACAATTGTTAATCAGAATTGTTATAAAGATGAAATATTCATTGAATCAAAAAATAAATCTACATGGCTAAAGAAATAAAACCCAAAAAATCGAAAAAGATCAGTAAAAATTTGTCAACGCCAGTTGCTAAAAAGAAACCTGCTGATGAAATTACCAAAGCTCATATAGTTGCGGAAAAATCGAAAAAGCCTCGAAAATTAAAGAAAGCGTCTAAAAAAGAGATTTCAAATGAGGATTCTAAGTTAATGAAGGCTTATAAAAAACTGAATAAGAAAGTGAAAGAAACGCTTTCAGATATACAGGAAAAATTGCCCTTTTTTCATGTAGATGAAACGATTCAACGGACTAGTTCAAATAAAGATAAAAAAGTAAAAGACAAGCCTAAAAATAAGAAATCAAAAGATGGTCAGCTTTCGGGAACTGCAGCTGATAATAAAATAGCTTCAAAAAGTGATGATTCTCTGAAAAATAAAAAGAAGAAAAAATCAGGAACAATACCTGCTGCATCTACTGATAAAAGTAATAAAATTAAATCCGTCTCTGAAAAAAAGGTGAATGCTGAAATTAAGCCTGCTGGTAAATTAAAAAAATCAAACAAGAAAAAGCAAGCCTCTGATAGTAAACCTGATTCTGCACAGGCTGCTGCTGAAGCTGCTGATAAC
The DNA here is from genome assembly GCF_002440335.1 of Sphingobacterium sp. UBA6320. NCBI lineage: Bacteria > Pseudomonadati > Bacteroidota > Sphingobacteriia > Sphingobacteriales > Sphingobacteriaceae > Sphingobacterium > Sphingobacterium sp. UBA6320. The sequence continues at coordinate 202,170 of NZ_DJTA01000014.1, forward strand.
CCACAACTTTTGCCAGGATCTACAACTGCGGAAGAGACTTCAGAACCTGTCTCGGTAAGTAAGCCTGCAACAACGGCATCAAAGCCTGCGGCTAAACCTGCTCCTGCGAAGGTAGCACCAAAGGCAGCTGAAGCTCCCAAACCCGTAGTGGCAAGTAAGCCTGCAGCTAAACCTGCTCCTGCGAAGGCAGCATCAAAGGCTGCTGAAGCTCCCAAACCCGTAGTGGCAAGTAAGCCTGCAGCTAAACCTGCTCCTGCGAAGGCAGCATCAAAGGCAGCTGAAGCTCCTAAACCCGTAGTGGCAAGTAAGCCTGCAACAACGGCATCAAAGCCTGCAGCTAAACCTGCTCCTGCTAAGGCAGCGCCAAAGGCAGCTGAAGCTCCTAAACCTGTTGCTGCAAGTAAGCCTGCAACAACGGCATCAAAGCCTGCGGCTAAAACTGCTCCTGCGAAGGCAGCGCCAAAGGCAGCTGAAGCTCCGAAACCTGTCACTGCAAGTAAGCCTGCAACAACGGCATCAAAGCCTGCAGCTAAACCTGCTCCTGCGAAGGCAGCGCCAAAGGCAGCTGAAGCTCCGAAACCTGTCACTGCAAGTAAGCCTATAACAACAGCATCAAAGCCTGCGGCTAAACCTTCTCCTGAGAAAGCAGCACCAAAGACCGCCGAAGCTCCGAAAACTGTTGTTCCATCAAAATTAACGACTGATTTAACAAAATCAGACGACACAAAAGGGGAAACAAAATCGACTACAGAATCGAAAGCAGCTCCAGCTCCTCATCCAAGTTTGGCTCAAGATAGTACTAAGAAAGTGGCAACTCCAGATAAGGATGCTGCTGCTAAAATAACGCAGACGGAAGAAAAAGATATCAATTCAAAATAGCATCTGCTTTTACGAATACAATAAAAAAAAGGAATGTTTT
>NZ_DJTA01000004.1:0-7746 GCF_002440335.1 Sphingobacterium sp. UBA6320
TGTTTGTTTTCCCTTCGTTTCCCTTGGGACTGCAAAGGTAGAAATCTTTTTGGTATCTCCAAAATAAATGTGAAAATTTATTTTTTTGTTTTCCTTCTGTTTCTGCGTTTAAACTAAATTAAACCCTTCTTTTTTCAGTGCTTCCCCTTCCGGATCGGCCGTTCCTCCCTTGCGGAGTGGTGCAAAGATAGGAACTTTTATCCTTCACTTCCTAATGTTTTCTGTCTTATTTGTTCATATTATCTTTAACTTGCTGTAACATTGAACGATTAATTTATCGTTAAAGATATAATCAATAAAAAATGATTGATCCTAACTAAAAAGAACCTCACCTATTGATACAATATTTAGGTTAATCTCAGATTTATAAATACCTTTATCTATACATAATAACCAAAATAGTAAGCACAATGGCCAAGACTACCCTCAAAGATATCTCTAAAGCACTCAATATTTCAATCTCCACGGTCTCCAAAGCATTATCCGATAGTTACGAAATAAGTGAAAAAACCAAAAAGATGGTTCAGGACTATGCTGCTGAGATGAATTTTAGCGTCAATAAAGTGGCTCAAAGTCTAAAAATTGGCAAAACCAATACCATTGGAGTTATTGTATGTGCTATAAACAACACCTTTATCGCTGAAATATTAGATGGGATTCAAAAGGCTTCAATAGAAACGGGCTATGATATCATCATTATGCAGAGTAGGGAAGATGTACTTGTGGAAAAATCTTGCATTGAAGTATTAAACTCCAGAGGTATCGACGGACTCTTAATCTCTCCTGTAAGCGAAACATCAAATATAAATCTATTAAAGGAATTGCAAGAGAATCAAAAACCTGTTGTCATCTTCGACAGAACGGTTAATCAATTAAAAACAGATAAAGTTGGAGTCAACAATTTTGATGGGGCATATCAAGCTACTAAACATCTATTAGAACAAGGCCGTACCAATATACTCCATATCACAGGACATCAACTGGGGGTATCGAAAGATCGACTTAATGGATATAAAGAAGCATTACGAGAATTTGAAATTCCATTAAAACCTTATTATTTTATTGAATGCAATATTCAAGATACAGAAATACTGGACAAACAAATAAAAAGTGCGATTCAAAAGACTTTAAATGCTGAACATAAATTAAATGCCATATTTGGTGCTACCGATGTCATCACAACCCGAACACTTGGAATCTTAGCAGAACTTAATATTAAAGTTCCCGAAGAAATAGCCGTTATTGGATTTTCTAATATCTCCATTCCAGACTCTTTAAACCCTGCATTAAGCAGAATTAAACAACCCGCTAGCGAAATCGGTCATACTGCCATGAAAAAACTGATATACCTAATCAAGCATCCGCACTATACTGATTTTGAAACAATCGAATTGGAAAATACAATAGAAATAAGAAGATCAAGCCTATTAGCTTGATCTTAAAACAAATTAAGTACACTACTTTTTAAAATATTCAGCAGCATTATAATAAGAGATATCAGCAACAATTTTTCCGATCATATCAATATCATGAGGTAAGTAGCCTTTTAAAATATCTTCAGCAAAGATATTAGCGAGCAACCTTCTAAAATATTCATGTCTAGAATAAGACAAGAAACTTCTCGAATCTGTCAGCATACCTATAAAACAACTTATCAAGCCATAATTAGAAAGTGCATTGATTTGTTGCGTCATCCCATCCAGCTGATCTTGATACCACCAGCCTGAACCAAATTGAATTTTTCCTCTTATACCCTCTCCCTGAAAATTACCGATCATGGTACCAAATACAGCATTATCGGCAGGATTGATATTATAAATAATCGTCTTTGCCAACTGGTCTGTTGTATCGAGATCATTAAAAAAATCTGCCATTCGTTCCGCTTGCTTAAAGTCTCCAATCGAATCATATCCCGTATCAGCACCCAAAACAGCTAATTTTCCCCTATTTGTATCACGCAACGGTCCCAGGTGGAATTGCTGCGCCCATTGTTTATCATGATATTTTTTACACAATTCATTCAAAACATAAAAAGTAAAGCTATCTTCAAACTCCAAAGCCCTTGTATCATCTCCATGGAGTACATCGACAAACACAGCATTTACTTCTGTCAACTTAAAGCTACCCTTCTTTGGCAAGTATTTCAATCCATGATCGGAAGCTACACAGCCTAAAGCGTCAAAATAATTGATCCGCTGTTCTAGCGCTTCGAGCAAAGAATCGATGTGGTATATCTGGGTACCAGAACTGTCCGACAATTTTTGAAGATAGGATCGAAATTTATCTCCTTTTGATAATTGAAACACTTGATCCGGACGAAACGTCGGGACAACCTTTGTCTTAAAGTCATCGTTTGCATTTAATGTCTTATGAAAGATTAGATGATCAATGGGATCATCCGTTGTCCCCACCATTTCCACATTAAATCGAGTCAGCAAATTTTGTGTACTGAAGTTAGCACCTTTGAGCTGCTCTTTCGTTTGCGCATAAATATCCTTTGCATTAGACGGGTTTAACAATTCATGGATACCAAATGGATTGTTAAGTTCCATATGCGTCCAATGATACAAAGGGTTTCTCACTGTCTGAGGAACTACTTCTGACCATTTTTGAAATTTCTCAAAATCTGAAGCTTGTCCAGTAATATATTTCTCCTCAATTCCCAAAGTGCGCATTGCTCGCCATTTATAATGATCGCCATATAACCAAATTTGGGTCAAATTTTCAAACTGGTGGTTACTGCATATTTGATCAGGGGGAAGATGATTATGGTAATCTATAATCGGAAGGTCTTTAGCATAATTATGATAGAGTTGTTGCGCGATATCCGATTGCAAAATAAAGTTATCATTAATAAAGTTAGACATGCTTCTCTTTTTATTCACCTAAAATCCCATATTCTAAACCTCGAAGCTCTGCAAGCCCTCTTAAGCGTCCTATAGCAGAATACCCTGGATTAGTTACTTTATTTAAATCATCTAACATTTGGTGACCATGATCAGGTCTAAACGGAATTGGTCGAATCCGTTTCTGATTTTCAGCAGCCAAAATCTGCATAATAGCATGCATATTGACATCTCCATCCAAATGATCTGCTTCATAGAAACTGCCCATACGATCCTTTTTCACATTTCTTAGGTGAGCGAAATAAACCCGGTCTTTAACCCTGTCCAATATCGATACGACATCATTTGACTGGCTTGCACCAAGAGATCCCGTGCAAAAACACACTCCATTAAAAGGCTTATTAACACCTGCCAAGATGGCCTCCAAGTCGGATTGATTACTCACAATTCGTGGAAGACCTAAAATTGCATATGGAGGATCATCAGGATGAATGGTCATTTTTATTCCGCTACTTTCACAAACTTCAGCGATTGACGATAAGAAATGTAATAAATTGCGCAATAAACCTTCTCGACCAATCTCACTATATATAGCAATGCTATTATTTAAATCTTCAAGTGTAAGATCTTTTTCTCCAGGAATTCCCATTAAAACAACTTGAGTTAATGCGTTTAAATCAGATCGCGAATACGAAGCAAATTTTCGTTCCACTCCGGCTAATATTTCATCCGAATAATCCCTTCTGGCATCCACACGCTTTAAAATATAAATATCAAATACGGCTAGATCTATCCAATCAAAATATAACGCTTTGGATCCATCCTTCATCAATAGATCTAATTGTGTCCTCGTCCAATCTAAAACCGGCATGAAATTGTAGGTTATAATTTGGATTCCACATTTCGCCAGGTTTTCCAGTGACTGAATGTAATTGCGCATGTAGTATGCAGCCTCTTGATTCGCAGTTTTTATTGCCTCATGAACAGGAAGACTCTCTACAACCGACCAGACTAATCCAGCCTTCTCAATCACACTTTTACGTTCTAAAATATCTGCTACTGGCCAAATCTCACCATGTGGAATATGATGTAATGCCGTTACAATACCTGTAGCACCAGCCTGTTTTATGTCGACTAAAGAAACGGGATCATTCGGCCCATACCATCTCCAAGTTTGTTCAAGTTTATTCATCTCTATTTATTAAACACCACACCATGAATTAAAACCACCATCAACAAAGATTGTTTCACCAGTCACTAAAGCCGAAGCATCACTTAAGAGGTAAACTAAAGTTCCTTTTAATTCATCTGGCTCCCCTAATCTTTGAAATGGCATTCCATTAATAAACTTTTGAGCACGATCAGAATACGCACCGTTTGAATCCATTAATAAATTTCGATTTTGCTCCGTTAAAAAGACACCAGGGGCGATCGCATTGACGCGCACTTTATCTCCATAACGCAAAGCCAGTTCAACGGACATCCATTTGGTATATCCATCGACACCATGTTTGGCAACAGTGTAACCTAAAACTCTAGTTATTGGTCTACTGGCAGCCAAAGAAGAAATATTAATAATAGAACCTTTACCCGATTCTGCAATCACACGTCCAAAAATATGTGTCGGTATAATTGTACCATATAAATTAAGCTCAATTGCTTTTAATGTATCTTTAACATCATGATCAAAAAGATTTTGATCTGGTTGAATAGTTGCGCCTGGAATATTACCACCAGCGGCATTTACTAAACCGTTAATAGTACCCCATCTTGCCAATATTTCATCCTTGGCTCTTATCACATTCTCCTCATTTAACACATCCACTTGTATCGCCAAAGCTTCAGCACCTTTTGCTTCAATAGCTTCAACCCGCTCTTGCAGTTTTTCTGTATTGCGTCCAAGTACTGCAATCTTAGCACCCGCTTCAGCTAAAGCATCTACAAAAGCTTTCCCAAGTACACCAGTAGCACCTGTAACCACAACGACGTGATTCCTTAAAGAAAATGTATCCAATATCCCCATTTTATAATTGTTAGATTTAAAGTTACCAATTTTAGGAAATAATTAATTATGAAAGAAACTTCCTTAAAACTTTATTTACTAAAACGTTTTCGAAATTATGGGCATAAATCTTATATAAATACAATTATTTACACTACTTTAGAACTATAAACTTATAACTTATGGATAATAACAAAGTCCTTTGTTTTGGAGAGATTCTATATAGACTGCAAGCAAAGGATCAACATTTTTTTAATACCGACCAATCTGTTGTATACGCTTATCCTGGTGGTTCTGAAGCCAACGTAGCGGTTGCTCTAGCATCATTATCGATTCCTAGTGCTTATGTGTCAGCTGCACCTGAGCACGCGCTAACTAAAGAAATACTGAACATCTTGAATCAACGTAATGTCAATACCTCCAAATTTATATTTGGAGGGGAACGTTTAGGTTCTTACATTTTACAATCAGCAAATGGTTTAACAAGTGGAGAAGTAATATATGATCGAAATCATTCCTCTTTTTCCACTTTAAAAGCTGGTGATATCGATTGGGATGATCTATTTAAGGATTGCTCCTGGTTTCATTGGACAGCCCTAACGCCGGCACTAAATAGCGAATTAGCAGATCTCATGTTAACAGCATTAAAAATGGCACATGAAAAGAAAATAACCATATCCGTTGATCTAAATTATAGAAGTAGATTATGGCAATATGGAAAACAACCTCTTGACATTATGCCACATTTAGTTTCATATTGCGATGTGATTATGGGCAATATCTGGGCTGAAAATAAAATGCTTGGAACATCGATCAATGATCAATTTTCCCGTTCAACATCAGTGGACCAATATTTCGATTATGCTCGTGTAGTTGCTCAAGAGATATTTGAAAAATATCCGAAATGTAAGCACGTTGCTAATACTTTTCGATTTATGGATAATGCCAATCATAATTTATTCTATGGTACTTATCACAATCCATCAGAAAATAAAATAAGCGATATCTTAGAAACAAATACCCTCATCGATCGAATTGGTAGTGGAGATGCATTTATGGCAGGCTTAATTGCAGCTATATATGAAAATAAATCTTCACAAGAAATTATTGACACAGCCACTCAACTAGGCTTTAAAAAACTGTTCAACAAAGGTGATTTCATCAACTTATCATAATTAACATGCAGACTATCCTATCCAAGATTGAAAGTTCTCCCATTATCCCCGTTTACTATCATGACGATATCGATCAATGTATCCAGATTTTAAAGTCGTGTTACAGCGGAGGCATACGTGTTTTCGAATTCGTTAACAGAGGTCCAGAAGCTTTTAACAATTTCAAACAACTATTAAACTACCGAGATCAACATTTCCAAGATTTAAAGTTAGGAATTGGAACAATTAAGACAAAACAACAAGCCCTCGATTTCCTAGATATAGGAGCAGAATTTATTGTTAGCCCCATTGTTAAACCAGAAATAGCGGAAGTTACATTAAAACATCATATTCTTTGGATCCCCGGTTGTATGACGCCTACAGAAATTGCACTTGCCGAAGAACTAGGAGCCCCGCTAGTAAAGCTTTTTCCAGGGGATGCACTAGGATCAAATTTTTTAAAGGGAATTAAACCTTTATTTCCATCACTCAAGTTTATGCCTACCGGAGGAGTATCCTTAGAAGAACAAAACCTGACGGAATGGTTTCAAGCTGGAGTATCTGCTGTAGGGATGGGTTCCAAACTATTCAACGCTCCAACAGAATTTGAAGAAAGCAACTATATCGAAAATAGACTACGCAAAGCTTTTCATCATATTGAAAGTATAAAATAAAGACACAAAAAAAGCTCTAACTAAAGTTAGAGCTTTTTTGTCGGGGTGGCAGGATTCGAACCTACGACCTCCACATCCCAAATGTGGCGCGATACCGGGCTACGCTACACCCCGAAAAGGTATCACCTTTTTGTTTTACTGTGATGCAAATATACATCGAAAATTAATAAAGTCAAATTTATTTTTCACTTTAAACAATAAATCACTGATTAACTGAGAAATAAATTTTTATTAATAAAAATTTAGCAGCAAACTATCGACTAAAAACTAGGATAATGACCCTTTAAATTGCTAAAATCGGTTTTATTTTACTAGAATAAGGAAATGATTCGTATATAATACCAGCCCAATCTACGAGGAAAATCAATAAGTGAAATCAGTAAATCTATTGCAAAAAGTTAAAATTAAGAATGCAAATAATTAATTTCATAATACTTGAAGAGCATCTTACAACTTGAATAAAAATAGAACAAGATAATCAATTCAATAAAGGAGTCGAAAATCCATTTACTTACGACACTCTCCCTGCAAATTAAAAATATTGAGGAAATAATAGACGATATGAAGCAAGATAATATAATCATGATAGGTATACAAACCCTATGATCAGATCTCATTATAAACGCTAGGGTGTCTTCATAAGAAGTTATTGAGAGAATAATCGATGATATGCCCAAGTAATATCAGATTAGAGCAGACTACAAGAGCTGCAATTTATAAAATCATATAGGAGAATAATGAATTTAGATCAATTTCCCAATAAGTGATAACACATCTATTCCTATATCCTATCCGTTAACAGCAAAATATCAACATCTGATATCAGATTGCCGCAAAACTTAGAAGCGAAACTGATCCTATAGCAAGTAAGCTTTATCAGAAACAGTTCCACAGACAAAGGCATGGACATATGGAAAGGGGGGAGATGGAGCTGCATCGGCATGGTTCCGGAAGCAGCGCTATTGATTATACTGTAGCAGCGGAATGGCTTGTTCTAAAGCACCGGTATTGGGATATGCTGCATCCGAAGGACAGAAAAAGTTTAGCACACAAAAAAGCCCCTGCTGTTT
>NZ_DJTA01000016.1:0-83491 GCF_002440335.1 Sphingobacterium sp. UBA6320
TTTCAACGATATACCATCATGATTGGGAATAGCAGCAGAAGGAATCTACTCTTATTAAACAGATGTCCATAGACAGGTTGAGCAAATACTGCTGATATTGGTCTTAGAGTGTTACGTAAAGAATCATTTTGCAACAAAAACCAACAATAAGATCTGATACCACATAGATACCTATACACGGCAATAGAGCAGCAATTGATAACATCCTACATCATAAAAAAAGGGTTGCAGACAAAATCTGCAACCCTTTCAAGTATGATTAAAAAATTATTAATCTTCTTCTTTCGAAGCTAATAATTGATCGTATTCTTCACGTGAACCTACGATAATGTTACCATATTGACGAAGACCTGTACCTGAAGGAATTAAGTGACCCACAATTACATTCTCTTTCAAACCTAATAAATTATCACGTTTACCTGCTATAGCTGCTTCGTTCAAGACTTTTGTAGTCTCTTGGAAAGATGCTGCAGAGATAAATGATTTCGTACCTAATGAAGCTCTAGTGATACCTTGTAATAAAGGACTTGAAGTCGCAGGAATTGCGTCACGGACCTCTACTAATTTTAAATCACGACGTCTCAAGCTTGAGTTTTCTTCACGCAACTTACGTAAAGAAACAATTTGACCTGGACGTAAATCATTAGAATCACCAGCCTCTACCACAACTTTTTTGTCGTAAAGCGAATCATTTTCTTCCATGAAGTCCCATTTGTTAACAGCCTCTTTCTCTAAGAAACGTGTATCTCCTGGATCTTCAATATTCACTTTTTGCATCATTTGGTGAACAATTGTTTCAAAATGTTTATCATTGATTTTTACACCTTGAAGACGGTAAACCTCTTGAATACCATTTACGATATAATGCTGTACTGCTGATGGACCTTTGATTGATAAGATATCTGCTGGAGAGATCGAACCATCTGATAAAGGCATACCAGCTTTAATAAAGTCATTGTCCTGTACTAAGATATGTTTCGAAAGTGGAACAAGGTACTTTTTAATTTGGCCATCGCGTGATTCGATAGAAATCTCACGGTTACCACGTTTAACACCACCTAAAGTTACAACACCATCAATTTCAGTTACTACAGCTGGATTAGAAGGGTTACGTGCTTCGAATAATTCCGTTACACGAGGTAGACCCCCCGTAATATCGCGAGTTTTACCTGTAGAACGAGGAATCTTAACTAAGATACCACCTTCTTTTACAGTTACACCATCCGCTACAGAAACGTGAGCTCCTACTGGAATGTTGTACGTACGAATTACTTCACCTTTTTTGTCTAAGATCTTGATCGCAGGGTTTTTCGTTTTATCACGAGTTTCAATGATTACTTTCTCTTTGTGACCAGTTTGCTCATCTGACTCTTCGCGGAAAGTTACACCTTCTACAATCGCATCAAACTCCACTTTACCAGCAAACTCCGAGATAATAACAGCATTATATGGATCCCATGATACTAACTTATCACCTTTAGCAACCTTATTTCCTTCTTCAACGAACAATTGAGAACCGTAAGGGATATTTTGTTGGAATAATACTTTTCTAGTTTCATCCAAAATTTTGATCTCACCAGAACGACCCAATACTACTTGATGCGTACCATCTTCACCTTCTTGAGATACCGTACGTAAGTTTTCAAACTCAACTGTACCGGCATATTTAGAAGAAATCTGGGACTCAGCAGCAATGTTAGAAGCCGTACCACCGACGTGGAACGTACGAAGTGTCAACTGTGTACCTGGCTCACCAATTGATTGTGCTGCAATTACACCTACAGCTTCACCCAATTGAACACGTTTACCAGACGCCAAGTTACGACCGTAACAGCTAGCACATACACCACGTTTACATTCACATGTTAACACGGTACGAATCTCAACACCTTCAATACCAGAAGATTCAATGCGTTCAGCAATATCTTCTTCGATGTCTTGATTAGCCTCTACTAACAACTCACCTGTTTCTGGATCATATACATTGTACAACGATACACGACCTAAAATACGATCGTATAATGGTTCTACAACATCATCATTATCTTTTAATGCCGTTGTATAAATACCTCTTAAACCTCCACAGTCTTGATCAATAACGATCATATCTTGTGCAACGTCATGTAAACGACGAGTTAAGTAACCCGCATCCGCCGTTTTTAATGCTGTATCGGCAAGACCTTTACGTGCACCGTGGGTAGAGATAAAGTATTCTAATACTGAAAGACCTTCTTTAAAGTTTGATAAAATCGGGTTTTCAATAATTTCACCACCTGCTGAACCTGATTTTTGAGGTTTAGCCATCAAACCACGCATACCACACAACTGACGAATTTGCTCTTTCGAACCACGTGCACCAGAATCAAGCATCATATATACAGAGTTGAATCCTTGGTTGTCATTCGATAAGATATCCATTACGTGTGATGTCAACTTATTGTTGATACGTGTCCAAATATCGATGATTTGATTATAACGTTCGTTGTTGGTAATGAAACCCATGTTATAGTTATTCATTACTTCTTCAACTTCGTTTGTCGCTTGTTGAATTAAATCAGCTTTAGCATCAGGAATGTTCAAATCTTGCAAGTTGAACGATAGACCACCTTTAAAAGCTGTCTGGAAACCTAATTCTTTCATATCATCCAAAAACTGTGCAGCACGAGCCATACCCGTAGTTTTCACAATTTCTCCAATGATATTACGTAAAGATTTTTTCGTTAATAATTCGTTGATAAATCCCACTTCATGAGGAACAACTTGGTTGAATATAACACGACCAACTGTTGTATCTAATAAAGTATCAACGATACTACCATCTTTAGTTCTGATTTTAGTTTTTACCTTAATAAAAGCATGCAAATCAATTTTCTTCTCATTCAAAGCGATAATAACCTCTTCTGCAGAATAGAAAATCATATCTTCACCATGAACGATTTGTTCTGGAGTACTTTTTCGGCCTTTTGTGATATAATAAAGACCCAAAACCATATCCTGAGAAGGTACTGTTACAGGAGAACCATTTGCAGGGTTTAAAATATTGTGCGCTGCCAACATTAAAACTTGAGCTTCCAAAACTGCAGCATTACCTAAAGGTAAGTGGACTGCCATCTGGTCACCATCAAAATCGGCGTTGAATGCGGTACACACTAATGGGTGTAATTGAATAGCTTTACCCTCTACTAAAGTAGGTTGGAAAGCCTGAATACCCAATCTGTGTAACGTAGGTGCACGGTTTAATAATACCGGATGACCTTTCAACACGTTTTCTAATATATCCCAAACAACTGGATCTTTACGATCTACAATTTTCTTAGCTGATTTTACAGTTTTGACGATACCACGCTCGATCATCTTACGAATGATAAACGGTTTGTAAAGTTCTGCTGCCATATCCTTAGGTAAACCACACTCATGTAATTTCAAGTGAGGTCCAACGACGATTACCGAACGAGCCGAATAATCCACACGCTTACCTAATAAGTTTTGACGGAAACGACCTTGTTTACCTTTTAAGATATCAGATAATGATTTCAACGCACGGTTACCTTCAGTTTTCACTGCATTAACTTTACGTGAGTTATCGAATAATGAATCGACAGCCTCTTGTAACATACGTTTTTCATTACGTAAAATTACTTCTGGAGCTTTAATTTCAATTAAACGTTTCAAACGGTTATTACGAATAATAACACGACGATATAAATCATTTAAATCTGAAGTCGCAAAACGACCACCATCTAAAGGAACTAATGGACGTAATTCTGGTGGAATAATAGGAACGATTTTTACGATCATCCATTCAGGACGATTTTCAATACGATCTCTTGAACCACGGAATGCTTCTACAACATGAAGACGTTTTAAAGCCTCATTTTTACGTTGCTGAGAAGTTTCGTTAGCCGCTTGGTGACGTAAATCATAAGATAATTTATCTAAATCAATACGTTTCAATAATTCTTCTAATGCCTCAGCACCCATTTTAGCAACGAACTTTTGAGGATCGTTGTCATCTAAATATTGGTTTTCTTTAGGTAATGTATCTAAAATATCTAAATATTCCTCTTCAGTCAAGAAGTCCATATAGTTGATACCATCATCCTCTTTAATACCAGCTTGAATAACTACATATCTTTCGTAGTAGATAATCATGTCCAGTTTTTTAGTAGGAAGACCTAATAAATAACCAATTTTATTTGGAAGAGAGCGGAAATACCAGATGTGTGCAACAGGAACCACTAAGGAAATGTGTCCCATACGCTCACGACGTACTTTTTTCTCCGTAACTTCAACACCACAACGGTCACATACAATACCTTTATAACGGATACGTTTGTATTTACCACAGTGACATTCATAATCCTTTACAGGACCAAAGATACGCTCACAGAATAAACCATCACGTTCTGGTTTGTAGGTACGATAGTTAATCGTTTCCGGTTTTACAACTTCACCACTTGAACGCTCTAAGATTGTTTCTGGAGACGCCAAGCTTACAGTAATTGATGTAAAGTTGCTTTTAATTTTATTATCTTTTTTGTAAGACATACTTATTCAAAAGTTAAAGCTTTATGAAAAAGTTTTAGTGATCATAGCGATCACTAAAACTTCCTTTTTGCTTAATTAATCCAATGTGATATCTAAACCTAAACCACGTAACTCATGTACCAATACGTTAAACGATTCTGGTACCGATGGAGTTGGTAAATTGTTTCCTTTTACGATAGCCTCGTAAGTTTTCGCACGACCAACAACATCATCCGATTTCACAGTCAAGATTTCTTGTAAGATATTAGATGCACCGAATGCCTCTAATGCCCAAACCTCCATCTCACCAAAACGCTGACCACCGAATTGAGCTTTACCACCCAATGGTTGTTGTGTAATCAATGAGTATGGTCCGATAGAACGAGCGTGCATCTTATCATCAACCATGTGACCTAATTTCAACATATAGATCACACCAACTGTAGTTGGTTGGTCAAAACGCTCACCTGTTAAACCGTTGTAAAGGTAAGTTCTACCTGAAGCAGGTAAACCAGCTTTAGCAACCCAGTCCTCTACCTCTTCTTTTTCGGCACCATCGAAAATAGGAGTTGCAAATTTAACACCTAATTTTTGACCAGCCCAACCTAAAACAGTTTCGTAAATCTGTCCTAAGTTCATACGAGAAGGTACACCCAGTGGGTTTAACACGATATCTACTGGTGTTCCATCATCTAAGAAAGGCATATCTTCATCACGTACAATACGTGCAACAATACCTTTATTACCGTGACGACCTGCCATCTTATCCCCTACTTTCAATTTACGTTTTTTAGCAACATAAACTTTAGCCATTTGAACAATACCTGATGGTAACTCATCACCGACAGAAACTGCGAATTTATCACGTTTGAAAGCACCTAACTCTTCATTTAACTTGATGTTATAGAAGTGTAAAGAAGCTTTAATCATTTCATTCTTATCTTCGTCAGTTGTCCAACCTGTAGGGTTGATATTATTATAGTCTAATTCTGCTAAGATTTTTTGAGTAAACTTAGCCCCTTTAGCTACTAACAATTCTTTATAAACATTATAGATCCCTTGAGCAGTTTTACCATTCACAATTGTAAATAATTTCTCTACCAAACGTTCTTTCAAAATCTTAACAGCTCTTTCATGTGCTGTTTCCAATTTCTCTAATGTTTTACGCTCAACTTCTTTAGACATTTTCTTAGCGCGTGCAAATAACTTCGTATCAATTACAACACCTTTCAATGAAGGAGAAGCTTTTAATGAAGCATCTTTAACGTCACCAGCTTTGTCACCAAAGATTGCACGTAATAATTTCTCTTCTGGAGAAGGATCTGACTCACCTTTAGGAGTGATTTTTCCGATCAAGATATCACCACCATTAACTTCAGCACCGATACGGATAATACCGTTTTCATCTAAGTCTTTGGTCGCTTCTTCCGAAACGTTAGGAATATCTGCCGTTAATTCTTCTTCACCACGTTTTGTATCACGAACTTCCAATTCAAACTCTTCAATATGAAGAGAAGTAAACCAGTCTTCTTTTGCTACACGCTCAGAAATAACGATCGCATCCTCAAAGTTATATCCTTGCCAAGGCATGAATGCAACTTTTAAGTTACGACCTAATGCTAATTCACCATTTTCAGTTGCATAACCTTCACATAATACCTGACCCTTAGTCACACGTTGACCTTTACCTACAATAGGTTTTAAGTTCATACACGTATTCTGATTGGTTTTCTTGAATTTGATCAATCTATATGTTTTGACATCATCATCAAATGACACTAAACGGTCATCATCAGTGCGGTCATAACGAATTTTAATTTCATCTGCATCTACATACTCAACCACACCATTACCCTCTGCATTAATTAATGTACGGGAATCTTTCGCAACACGGGCTTCTAGACCAGTACCAACGATAGGAGCTTGTGGACGTAAAATTGGAACAGCTTGACGCTGCATGTTTGATCCCATCAATGCACGGTTGGCATCATCATGTTCCAAGAAAGGAATCAATGAAGCCGCAATAGATGTAATCTGGTTCGGAGCAACGTCCATATAATCCAAACGTGTAGGTTCGATTACCGGGAAGTCACCAAAATATCTTGCTTTTACTTTAGCATCGATAAAATTACCATTATCATCATACTGCGCATTTGCTTGACCGATTGTTTTCTCATCTTCGTCCTCAGCAGATAAATAATGAACAGGCTCTTCTACCACAACACGACCATCTTCAACACGACGGTAAGGAGTTTCGATAAAACCTAAATTATTAATCTTAGCGTGAACTGCTAATGAAGAAATCAAACCAATATTTGGTCCCTCAGGAGTCTCGATTGTACACAAACGACCGTAGTGCGTATAGTGAACGTCACGAACCTCGAAACCTGCACGCTCACGAGAAAGACCACCTGGACCTAAAGCTGAAAGACGACGCTTGTGCGTGATCTCCGCAAGAGGGTTGGTTTGATCCATGAACTGTGATAACTGGTTAGTACCAAAGAATGAATTAATCACAGACGATAACGTACGTGCATTAATTAAGTCAGTAGGTGTGAAAACCTCATTATCACGAATATTCATACGCTCACGAATGGTACGAGCCATACGAGAAAGACCTACTCCAAACTGTGCGTACAACTGCTCACCTACTGTACGTACACGACGGTTAGATAAGTGGTCAATATCATCCACCTCAGCTTTAGAGTTGATTAAGTTAATCAAATACTTCACGATTGCGATGATATCCTCACGAGTCAGTACCTTCGTTTCATCAGGAGTATTTAATTTCAATTTACGGTTAATGCGGTAGCGACCTACATCACCCAAATCATAACGTTTGTCCGAGAAGAATAAACGATCGATGATACCACGAGCAGTTTCCTCATCAGGTGGTTCAGCGTTACGCAATTGACGGTAGATATGCTCTACTGCCTCTTTCTCAGAGTTAGACGTATCTTTTTGTAATGTGTTATATATAATTGAATAGTCAGCATTGTTTGAAGCATCTTCTTTTGCTAAAATAATTGATTTTACTCCAGCATCGATGATCAAATCAATGTGATCTTCTTCTAAAACAGTCTCACGTTCAAGGATAATTTCATTACGATCGATTGATACCACTTCACCAGTATCCTCATCAACGAAATCTTCAATCCACTTTTTCAATACCCTTGCCGCCAAACGACGACCCACGTATTTTTTTAGACCAGACTTACTTACTTTAATTTCATCGGCAAGATCAAATAATTCTAAGATATCCTTATCAGAATCATAACCGATAGCACGTAATAAAGTAGTAACTGGGAATTTTTTCTTACGGTCGATATAAGCATACATGACGTTGTTTACATCAGTTGCAAATTCAATCCAAGATCCTTTAAAAGGAATTACCCTTGCAGAATAAAGTTTAGTACCATTTGTGTGTCTACTTTGACCAAAGAAAACGCCAGGTGAACGGTGTAATTGAGATACGATTACGCGCTCCGCACCATTGATCACGAAAGTACCTTTCGGTGTCATATATGGGATAGTTCCCAAATATACGTCCTGCACAATAGTCTCGAAATCTTCGTGTTCTTCATCATTACATGATAACTTTAACTTTGCCTTTAAAGGAACGCTATAAGTTAACCCACGTTCGATACATTCTTGTATATCATAGCGAGGAGGATCAATGAAATAATCCAAAAACTCGAGAACAAAAATGTTTCTAGAATCAGAAATAGGGAAGTTTTCCGAGAATACCTTGAACAGCCCTTCCTGATGGCGGTTGTCAGAAGTAGTTTCTAGTTGAAAAAACTCCTTGAAAGATTGCAATTGCACATCTAAGAAATCTGGATATTCCAGAACTTTCCTGCTTGTCGCAAAATTTACTCTTTCTTGTTGAATATTATTGTTTGCCAAGGGGATATGAATTTTAGTTTTAAAAAAACTGAGCTTAACTATGCTGTTATTACTACATTTGGACTATGTTCAGCACACACATAGACTAGTAGTGAAATATCATAAATAGGAATAGACTCTAACGAAAATACGTCAGAGTCTAAACCTTTTGAGGGCTTGTTATGTAAGATTATTTAATCTCAACAACAGCTCCAGCTTCTTCTAATTGTTGTTTCAAAGCTTCTGCTTCATCTTTAGAAACACCAGTTTTGATTTCTTTAGGAGCGCCATCAACTAAATCTTTAGCTTCTTTCAAGCCTAATCCAGCTAAATCTTTTACTAATTTAACTACAGCTAATTTAGCACCACCAGCTTCTTTCAAGATAACATCGAAAGATGTTTTCTCTTCAGCAGCAGCAGCACCTTCAGCTGGAGCAGCAGCAACTGCAACAGCAGCAGCAGCAGGCTCGATACCATACTCGTCTTTTAAGATATCAGCTAATTCTTTAACTTCTTTTACTGTTAAGTTTACTAACTGTTCAGCAAGTTGTTTTAAATCTGCCATTTTATTTTGAATTTTTGAATGTCGTTATGAAAAATTGTTATTAATAATAGAACGAATGTTTTATTTAAAAAGAGTATTCGTTAACCTCTTTGTTCTAAAGCTTTTACTAAACCTGAAATTGTATTTCCACCCGATTGAAGAGCTGAAATAACATTCTTAGCAGGAGATTCCAATGCAGCGATAACGTCAGCGATGAGTTCATTTTTAGATTTAAGACTCACTAATGCTTTCAACTGATTGTCACCTACAAATGCAGTTTCTTGGATATAAGCAGCTTTTAACAAAGGTTTGTCACCTTCTTTACGTAAAGCTTGAATTAATTTCGCTGGAGCATTTGCGATTTCAGAAAACATCATTGTAGACGCACCTTTCAATGTACCTACGATCTCATCTGAATCGATACCAGCTTCGATTAATGCTTTTTTGATTAAAGTGTTTTTAACAGCTTTAATTTCAATATCACTTTCGAAACATTTGCGACGAATGCCATTCACTTTTTCTACCGATAAATTAGAAGTGTCAGTAATATAGAAATTACCGTAAGATTTAATCTGCTCGGCCAAAGCTTGAACAATTTCTTGTTTTTCTTCTTTTCTCATGATTAAATACCCGCTACTGATTTAGTTTCAATATGAATACCAGGACTCATAGTTGATGAAATGTGAATGCTTTTAAAGTATGTTCCTTTAGCTGCAGACGGTTTCAAACGAGAGATAGTTTGTAATACCTCTAATGCGTTTTCATAAATTTTGTCTGCATCGAACGACGCTTTACCAACTGAAGTATGGATGATACCAGTTTTATCAACTTTGAAATCAATCTTACCGCCTTTTACATCTGTTACTGCTTTACCTACTTCTGTAGTTACAGTACCAGTTTTAGGATTTGGCATTAAGTTTCTTGGACCTAAAATACGACCCAATTTACCTACTTTAGCCATCACACTAGGCATTGTAATAATGATATCAACGTCAGTCCAACCGCCTTCAATTTTACTGATATACTCATCTAAACCTACGAAATCAGCACCTGCTGCTTTAGCTTCTTCTTCCTTATCAGGAGTACATAAAACTAAAACACGTACAGTTTTACCAGTTCCGTGAGGTAAAGTTGCAATACCACGAACCATTTGATTTGCTTTACGAGGATCTACGCCTAAACGAACGTCGATATCCACAGAAGCATCGAATTTGGTCAATGAAATTTCTTTAACTAAAGCCGAAGCTTCTTTTAAAGAGTATGCTTTACCAGCTTCAATTTTGGATAGTGCCGCTTTTTGATTTTTTGTTAATCTAGCCACTTTTCTTAAATTGATTTCTTAATTAATTGTTCCAAGGAGCATTACCTGATACAGTAATACCCATACTACGTGCTGTCCCAGCTACCATTCTCATAGCAGCATCTAAAGTAAACGCGTTTAAATCTACCATTTTATCTTTAGCAATAACTTCTACTTGTTCCCAAGTAACTGAAGCTACTTTTTTACGGTTAGGCTCACCTGAACCGCTTTTTAAACCAGCAGTTTCTTTCAATTGAATAGCAACTGGTGGAGTTTTAATGATAAAATCAAAAGATTTATCGGCGTAAACTGTAATGACAACAGGCAATACTTTTCCTGGTTTGTCTTGCGTACGAGCATTGAACTGTTTACAGAAATCCATAATGTTCACACCCTTAGCACCTAAAGCAGGTCCTACTGGTGGAGATGGATTCGCAGCTCCGCCCTTAACTTGTAATTTTACTAACGCACTGACTTCTTTTGCCATCTTGTTTTGAATTAAATTATTAAATGTTTGTTAGTAAGTTGGAAGCAAATAACGTAACATTTATTATTTCACTTGGCTATTAACTTGCGTTTAACCACCAAATGAGGTGCAAAGATATGTATAATAAAAACTAAATACAAATATTTTTCAACATAAAAAGAGCAAAGGTTAAACTTTGCTCTTTTTATTATTCTTTTTCTACTTGCATGTAGTTTAATTCCAATGGTGTTTTTCTTCCAAAAACTTTCACCATCACGATTAATTTCTTCTTGTCTTCGTGAACTTCTTCGATCTCACCAGTAAAACCGTTAAATGGACCATCATTCACTTTCACTGTTTCACCAACGTAGTATGGTACATTAATGGTCTCACCTTGCTCAGCCATCTCATCTACTTTACCTAAGATACGATTAACTTCCGCTTGGCGTAAAGGAATAGCATTACCTGCTTTATCTCCTAAAAATCCAATAACACTATTAACTCCTTTAATGATATGCTCTAACTCACCATCCAAAGCAGCCTCTAACAAAACGTATCCAGGATAATAGTTACGCTCCTTAGCCACTTTTTTTCCATCACGCATCAAATAGTACTTCTCCATAGGAATCAACACCTGAGTAACCAAATGCTCAATCCCTAAACGGCTCACTTCGGCATCAATATATTGCTTTACCTTCTTCTCCTTACCACTCACTGCACGAACTACGTACCATTTTAAACTTTGATCTGCCATAAATAATGTTTGATGAAATTAAGAAGCAATACCGTACAACAACTCCAACACGTTGCTTGAAGCTTTATCCATTATAAAAACCAATAATGCTATGATAACAGAAGCAACAAGTACGATCACAGCGGAGTTTTGTAACTGACCCCAAGTAGGCCAAGTGACCTTCTCTGTAATCTCGACATAAGAGTCTTTAAAAAAATCAAGTACTTTTGCCATTTTCAGTTTATTTATTAAGCACGGGAACAAGGATTCGAACCCTGATCAAAGGTTTTGGAGACCTCTATTCTACCGTTGAACTATTCCCGTGTATTTCTTATTTTGATGATGCAAATATAGTGTTTTAAACTATCTCCTGCAAATATTTTTAATCTTTTTTTATTGTTTTTTAATCAATATTTCAGATTGAAAAAATAAGCTAATCAGTATGAACTGATTAGCTTACTATATGGTGATTTTAGAATCTTTTCAGATTATAAAATTTCAGTTACCTGACCAGCACCTACAGTTCTACCACCTTCACGGATAGCGAAACGTAGACCTTTTTCCATAGCGATAGGAGAGATCAATTTAACAGTGATCGTAACGTTATCACCTGGCATAACCATTTCAGTACCTTCAGCTAATGAAATCTCACCAGTTACATCTGTTGTACGGAAATAGAATTGAGGACGGTATTTGTTAAAGAATGGTGTGTGACGACCACCTTCAGCTTTTGATAAAACGTAAACCTCAGCTTTGAAATAATCGTGAGGAGTTACTGATCCTGGTTTACAGATAACCATACCACGTTTGATATCAGTTTTCTCAATACCACGTAACAATAAACCTACGTTATCACCAGCTTCACCGTAATCTAAAATTTTACGGAACATCTCAACACCAGTTACTGTAGATTTTAAGTTCTCAGCACCCATACCTAAGATTTCAACTGGATCTCCAGAGTTGATTACACCTCTTTCAATACGACCTGTAGCAACAGTACCACGACCTGTGATCGAGAATACATCCTCTACTGGCATTAAGAAAGGTAATTCAGTTAAACGTGGAGGGATTGGAATGTAGTTATCAACAGCATCCATTAATTCCATAATTTTAGCAACCCACTCAGGCTCACCGTTAAGAGCTCCTAAAGCAGAACCTTTAATTACTGGAACATCATCTCCTGGATAATCGTAGAATGATAATAATTCACGAACTTCCATTTCAACTAAGTCTAATAATTCTTCATCATCTACTAAGTCAGTTTTGTTTAAGAAAACAACTAAAGCAGGGATACCTACTTGACGACCTAATAAGATGTGCTCACGCGTTTGAGGCATAGGACCATCAGTAGCAGCAACTACGATGATAGCGCCATCCATTTGAGCAGCACCAGTAACCATGTTTTTCACGTAATCGGCGTGACCTGGACAGTCAACGTGCGCATAGTGACGGTTAGCTGTTGAGTACTCAACGTGTGCAGTATTAATAGTGATACCACGCTCTTTTTCTTCAGGAGCAGAGTCAATTGAATCAAATGAACGAGCTTCTGATAAACCTGCGTCTGCTAATACTTTAGTAATAGCTGCAGTTGTAGTAGTTTTACCGTGGTCAACGTGACCGATTGTACCAATGTTTAAGTGTGGTTTACTACGGTCAAATTTCTCTTTTGCCATGTTTATGCGAATTAGTAATTATAAATATTTCTCTATTTGTTATACAATGTTGTACGAGCCAAAGATGGGATTTGAACCCACGACCTCTTCCTTACCAAGGAAGTGCTCTACCCCTGAGCTACTTCGGCTTTTCGAAAATTCCTTCTACAGATTAATGCCTCCACCTTTAGATATAATATTATCAAAGAAGACAGAGACTAAAAATCAATACTTAAAAATTTGAGCGGAAGACGAGGTTCGAACTCGCGACCTATAGCTTGGAAGGCTATCGCTCTACCAACTGAGCTACTTCCGCTTTGTTTGCGATTTTACTTTAGACTTTCATCTACTAACAGCTCGCAAACTGTTTGGTGTGGGGGGAGAAGGATTCGAACCTTCGAAACCGAAGTAACGGATTTACAGTCCGTCCCATTTGACCGCTCTGGAACCCCCCCATAACTATAAAGTTATGTTTGAGCCTCTTATCGGAATCGAACCAATGACCTACTGATTACAAGTCAGTTGCTCTACCAGCTGAGCTAAAGAGGCGTTTCTATTTAAAAGCATTTAATCTCTAAACTTTATTTCTTTTGTTTAGCGAGTGCAAATATCTATTTTAATTTCGACATGTGCAAGCTTTTTTTTATTTTTTTTCACTCTTAAAAGAACTATCAAACTTTCTGAAGTAGCATCGCTATTTCCCCGTTTGCTGATGCAAAGATATACACTAAACCCACATTACAAAAATATTTTTTTAAAAAAAACACGTCTTTTTCACAACACTACTGATACGCAGATAAATAAATTTCAATGAAAATATGACATTTTAGAATGTTGGCTCAAAATTTCATAGATCCATTATAAAATTAGGATTATTGACAGGCACCATACCCATAATGGTATCACCATCATAAGTCTAAAAAATCGATACCAATGAATAAATTTGTTTCCTATATGACGCAATTAAAATTGTAAATAAAAAAAATTATCTAAGTTTGGCCATGCAAAATCCAGATCAAAATAAAGTGATCAAAATATTAGTATCGATACTATTCATTGTTTTTATCACCATTACGAACACTTTAAAAGCTCAAAATCTACTAGAAAAAGTAACTAAAAAAGTCTTTTCCACCTCCAAAGATTCGACCAGATCTGGAGTTTTTATGATTTTGCCAGCATTAGGTTATGCACAAGAGACAGGTGCCGAATATGGAATTGCCAGCAATTACAACTTCTATTTGAATAAAAAAGATAGCAGTATCAGATCATCAAACATTCTATTGATGGGTACATATACAACCAAAAAACAGTCAAATATCAAATTACAAGCCGACATTTGGACGGACAACAACGATTACCATATTATTTCAGAACTCCGTTATCGCAATTGGCCATCTAATTTTTATGGTATAGGCATGGATACTAAAAAGGTAGATGAAGACTTAATCAGTCAAAAATTATTCCGAGCAAAATTAGAAGTAGAAAAAAGAATGGCTTCTAATTACTATGCGGGAGTAAATATACAATATGATTATGTCCAGTTTCATGATCGAGAACCCGGTGGTATATTTGATCAAACTGCTATCATTGGGAAAAATGGAGGTCAGCAATTACTTTTGGGAATTTCTCAATTGTATGACAACCGAAACCATGTATCTTATACAACTCATGGTTATTATGCTAGAGCAAAATTAGCCTATGCGCCCAAATTATGGACGAAAGAAGATTTTGAAGGAGCTAATGTTGATGTCGACCTTCGCGGTTTTTTTCCTTTACACAAAAAAGTAACACTAGCGGCACAGGCTATTTATAGAACAACATTTGGGAAAACGATTCCTTACTATGC
The DNA here is from genome assembly GCF_002440335.1 of Sphingobacterium sp. UBA6320. NCBI lineage: Bacteria > Pseudomonadati > Bacteroidota > Sphingobacteriia > Sphingobacteriales > Sphingobacteriaceae > Sphingobacterium > Sphingobacterium sp. UBA6320. The sequence continues at coordinate 14,954 of NZ_DJTA01000016.1, forward strand.
ATATCGAGATCTCGGTGGTGACATGATGATGCGTGGTTATTATATCGGTCGTTATAAGGATAAAAATTATCTCGCCTCGCAAGCCGAATTACGTTACCGTTTTCATCCTAGATTTGCTGTTGCAGGATTTACAGGAATAGGTTCCGTCTTTTCTAAAGAATATCAGGCGCGTTTTGTTCCTTCCTATGGAGGTGGGCTACGCTACTTCTTCAGTCTAGAGCATAATAGCAATATCCGTCTTGATTATGCTTATGGTGAACAGCGGCCTGGTGAAAAACGACAGTCTGGATTTTATCTCTCCCTGAGTGAAGCATTTTAAAGGTATATTTAATGATACTTTGATCACCTTTTATAAATAAAAGGTGATCAATCTTAATTTCACAACTGCCTTTCCTTTTAAAAACGAATGATAAAGTCTTCTTTCCTTTGCCCTTTTCTAAAAAAAACCAATCCAAGATGGAAAAGATCGATAGTCACGACAACCTTTGAATGCTGCTTTAAAAATCTCCAAGACTTTTCTTGATCTTTTGAAAGATGAGGGCTATCAACAATGATTATATCATCTTCTTGCATCTCAAATAGTATTTTTTGATAATCATCGACCGTATTGATATAATAAATTGCTCGCTGGGCCAAGATCGTACAGTTACGTTCAAATAACTTGACCAGATCGGGATCATTTGATTTATCGGATATTTTATAGGTGCCAAATGGAAACGTTCTTAGCAAACGCTCTACAAATAAATAGTTCTTCTCTTCCCTCTTCCCTGCCCTTTTATAGCATAACGGCACAGCATTCACCTCATCAACCGTAGGCTTTTGATAAAGAACTTGATCGACCAATTGATATACAAAAGGTGAATGAGTTCCATGGCGACTATGAGAAACTAAATAATGACGTAAAGATTTTAGATAATACTGCATGTAGAGGACAAATTTACATAGAGTAATACAAATTCCTATTAAATGAATACCAAATTTGGTATTAACATAGATTTAAATACCCCATTGTTTAGGGATAATAGGGGGTTAATAGGGTTTTACCCCTATTAACCCCCTACTATCCCCCTATTAACCCCCTATTATATCTCTGTTAAAGTAGAATTTGATACAAAGTTAGTAGGATGTTGATCAAGAAAATAACTAATGAAATTTTTTGCTTAAGCAGGTAAAATATAAGATACTCATGTATTCCTATTTCACATGGAACATTTTAGGATGGCCGATTAGAAAATGCAGAAGCACAAAGGCTAACCAGTGGAGAACTGTTAGCGATTAAGATAATATATTGTAAGGATGATCTAAAATTGCAAAATAAAGACACTTCCTTTTCCTTCTTCACTATTTACAAAGATCGTCCCTTTATGCAAAAGCATAATTTGCTTACTTAATGTTAATCCAACTCCTGTTCCAGTTTTTTTTGTTGTAAAGAAAGGTGTGAAAATCTGTTCTTGTAAATCCGCAGCTATACCAATACCATTATCCTCTATCCGTATCTGTATTTTACCATCCATCTCTATGGCAGAAAGACTGATATAGGCATCATCTTTTGATTTCACAGCATCGATCGCATTAAGCATCAAATTGATGATAACCTGTTCGATCAAATTAACATCTGCGTGCAACACTAATCTGGTATTCTTAAGTATAATATCAACATCTACATTCTTCTGAATGATGGTCGGTTCCAATAATTGATAGATATGTTCAAAAAGCTGAGCAACAGCAATAGGTGTAAGCAAAGGCTCATCTACCTTATTGATCATCCGATAGCTTTTCGCAAAATGTAACAGCCCTTGACTTCTTCTTTGAATTGTAGAAATACCGACTTTCAAATCTTCAATATCTTCCACACCTCTGAAGTGATTTAGTCTTCCATTTAGCGTTTCAGCGAGTGAACTTATGGGAGCAATCGAGTTCATGATTTCATGTGTCAATACCCTTAAAAGCTTTTGCCATGCTTTTGTTTCAGTTTCATCCATTGCTTCATTGATATTTTGATAAACGACAATTCGAAATACCGCATCTTGTGTTTCGAAGCTAGAACTTTGAATAAGCAACTTTATTTTTCCTTTATTCGACTGAACAGATTCCATCTGTTGCTGCCCAACATCCAAGCGCATCGTTTTTTCATAAAGTTCTTCATGCTTTTTTTTAAGGGCAGAGATATTACCTAAATGCGGCATATGAAACAATTGCTTAAAAGCATCATTTACCCACATTACTTTACCCGTATCCAATTGATAAAAGATAATAGCAGAATTCAGCATATTGATCACCCGATCCAGATATTGATGCTGGATCTCCTTATCTATACTAATCTCTTTATATGTATCATTGATCTGATTAAAAGCAGTAAAAAGCTTTCCTTCTGTTGATTTTGGATTTTTAATGACAAATCTGCGGGTAAAGTCGTGGTATTTTACCGCTTCAGAAAACTCGACGAGTTGCTTTGATAGATAATGTATCTGTTGATAAAAGCGATAGGCGAAACCAGAAATGAACAAAAAAAGGAATACAGCGTACGTATACCATCCCTTAAATACGAAGTAGGACGCTACAGTACATCCGACTAATAAAAAAAGAAGTTTAATTACATTAATAAATCGATTACCTTTCATAGGTTAGATATCATATTTCTCCAATCTTCTATAAAGAGCTGCCCGAGTCAGTCCCAGTTCTTTTGCTGCCTTACTTATATTTCCATTAAATCGTTCAATAGCTGATTTGATGGCTTTTCGTTCTAATTCTTCTAAATTTGTCCCTGCAATATTTGTTTCAAAAGGACTTTCTACGACTTGTTGCTCTATAGGAGAAAAAAAGATATCATTACTTCTGATGCTCGACTGATCAGCCATAATTACCGCTCGTTCGATACTATATTGCAATTCACGAACGTTACCAGGAAAATGATAAGAGAATAATTTTTTTAAGGCATCAGACTCAAATCCGTCGATACGTTTATTATATTTTTTAGCATAAACGGCTAAAAAATGCTCTGCCAAGAGTTGAATATCATCTCCCCTTTGTCTTAAAGGAGGAACCTGAATTTCCACCGTATTGATACGGTAAATCAAATCTTTTCTAAATCTATTTTCATCGGCAAGCACTTTCAAAGCTACATTTGTAGCTGTGATCAGACGGATATCAACAGGTATCATCTGATGTGATCCTAGCGGTGTCACATAACGATTCTGGAGTACAGTCAATAACTTGGATTGTTGATGCAAAGAAATATTACCGATTTCGTCCAAAAATAAGGTTCCGCCATTAGCTGTTTCAAACCTGCCTTGACGATCTTCTCGTGCATCAGTAAAAGCTCCTTTTTTATATCCGAACAATTCACTTTCAAATAGGCTTTCTGTCAATGAGCCTACATCAACCTTTACATACACATCATTGCAACGGAGGGAACGCTTTTGGATGGCTTGCGCTATCAGATCCTTTCCAGTACCATTTTCTCCTAAAATAAGAATATTAGCGTCAGTTGGTGCAATTTTCTCTAGCTTATATTGCAACTCGTCCATGACGACCGACCTTCCGATCAAGTCTGGAGTACCATCGTTGGTGAGTAGGGAATTTTTAACCTTTTTATCTCGATTTTTATTTTCTGTGAGTGTATTTTCTATGGTTGCCAATAATTGTTCATTGATCCAGGGCTTTACGACAAAATCTGAGGCGCCCTGCTTAAGTGATTTGACTGCTAAATCAACGGCTCCGTAAGCGGTGATCATGATGACTCGAATTGCTGGATATTTTTCCTTGATCTTGGACAACCAAAATAAACCCTCATTACCAGTATTAATGGTACTCTTAAAATTCATGTCCAACAAAACCACATCATAAGACATTTTATCTAAATGACTCATCAGATTTTCTGGATTGGATTCTACCTGCACATGGCTCACCTTAGGTTTGAGTAAAATCCGTGCGGCTGTTAATAAATCATGGTCATCATCGACGACTAAAACTGCTGCTTTTTTCATTAAAATAATTTGTTCTTTATGGGCAATGAGACTATCATGAGCAAATTATGATCATACTTTTATGAGGAATGCCCATACAGGTTTCATTTAGACACTAAGGTAACTATAAATTTAACGCACCTACATAATAATCATTGATATATTTTTGCAACAGCCATTCATACTGTTTGACCAGGAGTTGGATCTGACTGCTATCCAGTTTGTTTTTTGCGGTTAAAAATAATACCGAATTACTATTCCCTGCTTCAAAGTGTACTTGTGCGATACGAAATGATTCGGAATAACTCTGCTGTTGTTCTTGCAGCTGCACAATATTATTGCTGACGTTTTTTAAATTAAAAACTGCTTTAGCTGTTTCCTGACGCAAGTCATTTAAAGCTATATCTTTTTGAAATTTGGCCGTTTCCAAATCAAGCCTAGCCAATTTAACCTGATTATAAACTGCCAAATGATTAAAAATTGGGATGTTTAGATTTAAAGAAATTGATTTTCCAAGGTTATTATTAAATTGTTTCAAATATCCAAAATCGGCTGCATTCGAATAATTCGTTGATAAACCTGCATTTAATGACAGTGAAGGCCAATAACTTGCTTTCACTACTTTGATATTACGCTCAGCAGCTTTGATACGCCAATCCAATGCTGGAATGTTAGGCAAATTTTCACTTGCAGTATTAAATAATTGAGCAGCTGTTCGTAGTTCGGCATCCTGTTTAAATTCTAATGGTCTCAACTCACCCAAACTTGTTTCATCCAAATTTAGCAGATTTGCCAACTTTAGCCTGTTGAGATATAAGACCTGTTTATTATTGTCAATGGCGTTAATATCATTTGCCAATTGACCCTTCAAATCAAAATAGTCTCCAGGATTAATTGCTCCTTCTTTATGTAAAACCTCTGCTCTCCGCACTTGCTCCCTCGTTACATCAGTTTGCAGTTCTGATTGTTTCAGCACATCTTGTGCGGTTAATATTTGGATAAATGCTTCGATTACGTCCAATTTAAGAGTATTGATCTGCGAATCGAATTCCAATTTACTCGCTACTTTGGCGTCGGCTTTCATCCGAACATCATGCAAAATTCGAAATCCATTAAATACGGGAATACTAACTCCAAGAGATGAACCTCCGGATGAATTATTTGTTGTTGTGTATTGATTAACAGCCTTATCCAGAATACGTCCAGTACTAAAGGCATGATTTAAATTTGCGTTGACATCTGGCAATCGATTAGCTTTTGCCTGCTTTAAATTAATATCCGCCCGTTTTACATCTAATTCATTTTGCATTAAAGTAGGATTTGCTTTTACAGCTAATTGTATGCACTCGTTCAACGACCGTTGTTGAACTTGTGCATGCAGAAAAGTCAAGCTACAAAGAAGACACAAACTGTATATCAAGATTTGTTTCATATATCATATTTTCCAAATCTTTACCCACAGCCCATGCCAAACCAATAACACATTAATTATCAATCAAATAACAATAAACATGAAGTATATATGTTCATCTTCGTACATTCAGGTGTTCGCTTTCGAACACCTGAATACGGATGTCAATCTCTTTATTAAAAAATTATTTTCAACAGCATAATTTACAAGTTGTACGTTGACGAACAATTACTGTTCGATTACGAACAGTAGATAAACCGACAAAACCAAATAACAAAATGAATATCAACACATTACATTTATGGCACATCTTTCATAGATAATAAGAAAATTGAAAAGCATTATGGATAGAGCTTTAGAAAAGAAGAAATGGAATAACAAACGTATATTAACCTTAGTTGGAATTACAGGTTTGGTCGGCCTTATCGCTGCAAGCTTTTATTTTACAAGTGGCAAAAGTAAGCTTAATGTAGAAGCAGACCGTATATCCATCGTTGAGATTAAAAAAGACAACTTTCAGGAATTCATTCCAATTAATGGAACTGTTCTGCCCATCAGCAGTATTTATTTAGATGCATCTGTAGGGGGACGTATGGAAGAAAAATATGTAGAAGATGGTGCAATTTTAAAAAAGGGCGATCCCATTATGCGTCTATCCAATACCGATCAGGAACTTAATCTGATTCAACAAGAAACTCAGGTTTTAAATTTATTAACACAATCACAAATTGCTCAAACCAATGCACAACAGGTTTCGATCAATAACCGCAATCAAATGGCTGATGTGGAACAAGCTTATAAAGAAGCTGAGCGTGTATATCAATTAAATCAAAAGCTATTAAATGAAAAAGCAATTGGTTCACAAGAATTTGAAAAATCCAAAAATGAATATAACTACCAAAAAGAACGTGTTAATTTAACGAAACAAATCCTTAGACAGGATGAGGTATCGACCAATCAAAAGGCACATCAAGATAAAGAGACTTATCAACGTACACAAAGTGCTTTGGAATTAATGAAGCGAAAAATTGGGGATTTGATTGTACGTTCCCCAGTAGATGGTCAATTAACATCATTTGATGCAGAAATTGGACAGAATAAAAATGCAGGTGAACGTCTGGGACAGATTGACGTACTGACAGGATTTAAAGTTCGTGCTGATATTGACGAACATTACATCAATCGCATATTTCCGGATCTGCAAGGCGAGTTCACCATTGGTGATAAAGCATATAAATTAAAAATCAAAAAAGTATATACGCAAGTAACTAATGGTCGTTTTCAAGTCGATATGGAATTTGTCAATGAAGTACCTAAAGGTATTCGTAGAGGGCAGACTTTACAGATCAGATTAGCTTTGAGCGACGAAACGAAAGCGGTATTGCTTGCAAAAGGAGGTTTTTATCAGCAGACTGGTGGTAACTGGATCTTCAAATTGGATAAAAATGGAACTACCGCTTACCGTGTTGACATTCAATTGGGAAGACAGAATCCTGAGTATTATGAAGTCATCAAAGGCTTACAACCCGGCGATAAAGTAATCGTATCTAGCTATGAGACTTATGATAAGGTACAGGAATTGAATATAAAAAAATAGGGACATTAGATCCAGGGAACATTTAAAATCCCATAAATCAATGATTAAAATTTAAAACATAAACTAAGATATGAGCACAAAAAATATGATCAAAATTAGCAATCTCCAAAAGTACTACCGTACAGAAGAAGTTGAAACAGTGGCACTCAACAATTTGAATATCCACGTTAAGGAAGGTGAATTTGTTGCTGTCATGGGACCTTCTGGATGTGGCAAATCTACGCTGCTCAATATTATCGGGCTTCTGGATGATTTGGATGAAGGAAGCTACCTGTTTAATGACATCGAAGTGGCTAAGTTCAAAGAACGTGGCCGTTCAGATTTACGCAAGCATAATATTGGTTTTGTATTCCAAAGTTTTAACCTTATTGATGAATTGACCGTATTTGAAAACGTAGAACTGCCTTTAGTATATACCAATGTGCCTGCAGCAGAGCGTAAACGCCGTGTTGAAGAGGTACTGGAGAAAGTACAGATCATGCACCGACGCAACCACTTTCCGCAACAACTCTCTGGAGGTCAGCAGCAACGTGTAGCCGTAGCCCGAGCTGTAGTTAATAACCCAAAACTGATACTTGCCGATGAGCCTACAGGTAACTTAGATTCCAACAATGGTAACGAGGTCATGCAGTTATTAACAGAACTAAATGAAGCAGGAACAACCATCGTTATGGTAACCCATAGTGAGCATGATGCCAAATTTTCTGACCGCGTAATCCGTATGCTCGATGGTCAGGTGATCATGGAGACATCTGCACTAAAACAAAATGGATAAAGTTGAAATCGGTTAATCAAAAGGGAAAAATATGTTTTACGGATCTATAGATAAAGCCGTTGCTACTGTGTAATCTGCATGAACTGATGGCAGGATAAATTACAATCACTAACCGTATAGGATAATTTGATTTAAAAACCAACAAATAAAACTGCCTAGAGTGCTATGCTCTGGACAAAGTAAACCTAAATGTAATGAACAATTTTAAATTAATTTTCAGACAATTATGGCGTAACCGCCTCTTTACCTTACTTAATATCGTCGGATTATCTATCGGTATCAGTGCATGCTGGGTGATATTCCGTATTGTCAATTATGAATTTAGTTTTGATCAAAAACAACCTGATAAAGAATTAATTTACAAAGTCCATACGAGCTATCTTGAAAACAACAAAACGGATAATTTTGATGGAATTCCAGCTCCATTACCCGCATTTGTAAAGGATAATTTATCTGATATGGCCCTATCTGTTCCTATTTTCAACCAATATTTTGAACGAGTTAGCCGACCAAATCAAGCTAATAATCCATTAATATTTGAAGATCAAAAAAATATTTTTGGTACTACTTCAGATTATTTCAAGTTAACTGATTACAGGTGGCTACAGGGAAATAAAGACCATGTGTTTAAGCAACCTAATGAGGTGGTGTTGACTGAATCAAGAGCAAAATTATACTTTCCTAAGCAGGAATTAGCAAATATTATGGGTAAAACCTTATCCTACGATAGTACCTTATTTACTGTTACTGGAATCGTGGAAGACTTAACTTACCCAAGTAGTTTTATTGGAAAATAATTTATTCAAATTCCATCGAAAGATTGGAACAGTACCACTTGGACAAATTCAAATTCGGATTGGCAATTGTTTATTAAAATCAAATCGAACCAGGTGATCACACCGCTATTAAAGCCGATTAATGCTAAAGCTCATGAAATGACCCATGAGGAATTTAAAAAGTATGGTTTCAGCATGTCTGCAAATGTAATTCCGTTATCCGAATTACATTTTACATCATTCGCACAAGAAAGTACTGACAAAAAAACAATGTATGGTATTATTGGTATCGGAATCTTTTTATTGGTCCTTGCCTGTATCAACTATATCAATCTAACAACAGCACAAGTCCCTCATAGAGCAAAAGAAATAGGTATCAGAAAAACGTTAGGTGAAAGTCAAAAAAGAATAACCTTCATTTTTTTTCTGGAGACATTTATCATCGCTATCTTGGCTCTCTTATTATCGTGGCCATTAGTCCAATTTATCCAAACCATTTTAAGTTCTTACATTCCTAAAGAAATGTACAATTTTGCTGACAACTTAACGGTACTCTTATTTATAGCTGGAACAACAATTTTGATCACTCTCCTATCAAGTTGGTATCCTGCCCTCCTCATTAATAAAGTTAGAATATCAGAAGTTATTAAAATTACGGGGGGTAGTAAAGTAAATATGGGTGGCTTGTCCTTAAGAAAAGCGCTGATCGTATTTCAATTTGTGATTGCTCAGGTATTTGTTGTCTCCACATTTATTATCGGAATGCAACTTAAACATTCGTTAAATAGTAAACTTGGGTTTAATAAGGACGCAATTATTACCATGCAGCTGCCCTACAAAAGTTATCAAAATGCGGACACGGATCCTTTTACTTATAAACATGCATTGACTGGGCTTTCGGCTATCAAACGTGTTTCATTAGGTCACCTTCCGATGAGTTCTGATCATTGGGGCAATTCAATCGTTGCAAAAAGTGATACCGGAGAAATACGGATTAACCATCAGTTTAAGTTTATCGATGAAGATTATTTTAAATTATATGATATACGGATTCTAGCTGGTCGAGAGATCAAACTAGCGGATAGTACTTCAGGTATAGCTCTAAATCTAGTTGCTGTTGAAAAACTAGGATTCAAGTCTGCCTCGGAGGCTATTGGTTCTTTCGTTAAGCTCGATGACAAGGATAGGCAAATCGTTACGGTGATCGATAATTTTCATAGCAAGAATATGCACAGTAAAATTGGTCCTTTAGAACTGAGACCTTCAAACAAAAAAGGCCAATTAAAAACGATTAGTGTCCAATTGCCAGACCATCAAGAAAAATGGTCATCTGCTTTGCAACAGATTGAAAAGGAATGGAAAAAATACTATCCGAATGCTCCTTTTAAATATGAATTTTATGACCAGCAGATCAAAAATCAATACGAAAATGACACAAAGTTTTCAAAAATAATCAATCTTTCTACTTCGATCACCATCCTACTAAGTTGCTTAGGCCTTATTGGACTAGTGACGATAACGACATCCCAGCGCACAAAGGAAATCGGAATCCGGAAAGTATTGGGTAGCAAAATTTCGGGAATTGTCCAATTACTATCTAAGGAATATCTCAAATTAATTTTCCTCTCTATTCTGATAGCTTCACCGATTGCGTGGTGGGCGATGCACCATTGGTTGAATGATTTTGCCTACAAAATTAATCTGAGCTGGTGGATGTTTGCCATCCCAGCGGTCATTACGTTGATTATTGCATTTATCACCATGAGTTACCATTCCATCAAAGCAGCAAGAGCTAATCCTGTAGAAAGCTTAAGAGATGAATAAAGGCAAAAGTAAGCGATTAAAATTAACATTTTAACTATATAGCAGCCATGATCAAGAGCTACATTAAAATAGCAGTGCGAAACCTAAAGCGGAATATTACTATTTCCTTAATTAATATCTGTGGATTGGCTCTAGGTATCGCCACCTGCTTGCTGATCAGTCTGTATATTACCGATGAGCTCAGTTATGACCGTTTTAATAACCATGCCGACCGTATCGTGCGTGTGGTATTTAAGGGTAAAGTAAAGGGCGGTGATCTCAAAGAAGCACATGTTATGCCTCCTGTAGCATCTACGATGAAGGCTGAATTATCATCAGATATAGAAGAAACTGCTCGTCTGCGAATCGGAGGCGCTCCACTCTTTATGGTGGGAGATCAAGTGTTCCACGACGAACATTTGGCCTACGTCGATGCTGCTTTCTTTCGCATATTTACATTACCGCTTTTAAGGGGCGATCATTTAACGGCTCTAACACAACCAAATACCGCCATCATAAGTGAAACGATGGCTAGAAAATATTTCAATACCATTGATGTGATCGGCAAAGAACTGCCGATCAAAGGAAATGAATCTATTCTAAAAATAACGGGTGTCATGCAAGATATACCCAAAAATTCTCATTTCAATTTTGATATTTTCACTTCTATCGAAGCGCTCGAAGATGCAAAATCCAACTCGTGGATGACTTCTGAATATTATACATATGCCTTATTGAAAAAAGATGCTGCGATCAGACAGGTAGAAACTAAACTTGCTACTCTATTTGATAAGCATGTCGGGCCACAGTTTATGGCGGGTTTCGGAATGAGTTACGAAGAGTATAAAAAGACTGGAAATAAAATCGGACTTTACTTACAACCTTTAACTGACATTCATTTACATTCAGATTTCGTCTATGATTTAAGTCCCTCCGGAAATATCAAATATCTTTATATTTTTGGTGTTATTGGACTCTTTATGTTATTGATCGCTACGATCAATTTTATGAATCTATCTACTGCTAACGGATCCAGAAGATTTAAGGAGGTTGGGGTAAGAAAAGTATTGGGAGCTGGAAAACAAAAACTGTTAATCCAGTTCTTCACGGAAGGTATTTTAATCACGTATATTGCTTTACTTTTAGCTGTCTGTATTGTTGTTGTTGCCCTTCCTTTATTCAATCACTTTTCGGGTAAATCTTTAGGAATAACACAGCTTTCCCCTTTCACCACCATTCCGTTTTTAATTGGTTTTGGCCTACTGATCGGATTATTTTCCAGCAGTTACCCTGCATTATACTTATCATCTTACAACCCCTTATCGATATTAAGGAACAGGCTGAACCTTTCTGAAAAAGGATTGAGCTTAAGAAGTGGCTTGGTTGTCTTTCAATTTATGATTTCTGTTGGATTGATTTTCTGTACAGTGGTCGTGAGCCGTCAGTTGGATTATATGCGCCATATCAAATTGGGATATGATAAAGAAAATGTAATTATCGTACAAAGCTGGCCTTTGGGGGCAAATGAAAAAGCATTTGCTGAGCGGCTCGCTCAAGATAGTCGCATCATGCACATCTCTCATTCCTCCTACTTACCGGCAGGTGATAGCTACAATAACAATTTCTTTATCTATCCGAAAGAAAATCCAAATCAGTGGGTGAAAACACTTCGCTATGACGTCGATGAACAATACATTCCTGCAATGGGCATGAAGATCAAAGAGGGACGTAATTTTTCAAAGGCATATGGCAACGACAGTCTTTCGGTAGTGATTAATGAGACAGCAGCTAAAAATCTGGGTTGGAAAGACAACATTATAGGAAGGACACTGACCAATAAAGATAATAAGGTGCTGCAGGTTATTGGTGTGGTTGAGGATTTTCATTTCAAACCGTTACATGAAACTATAGCGCCTCTGGTGATGGTATTGAGTGACCAAGCGGGAAATTTGATTATCAAAACAAAAGCGACAAACATGGAAAAATTATTGGCAACAGTAAAAAAACATTACCAAGCATTTCCTTCAGATCTTCCTTTCGATTATTCTTTTCTTGATGAGCGATATAATCAGACGTATCAATCGGAACTTAAAACGGGTCAGCTCTTAACCATTTTTGCAGCCCTGACCATTTTTGTGGCTTGTCTTGGATTATTGGGTTTAGCTATATTCACGACAAACCAACGTAAAAAGGAAATTGGTATTAGAAAAGTAATTGGTGCCAGTGTTCCTGACATTGCACGCATGCTATCTTTTGAATTTATCCGACTGGTAGTCATCTCGATCATCATTGCCTCTCCTATTGCCTGGTGGATGATGAATTTGTGGTTACAGGATTTTGCCTATCGCATTGATATCAAATGGTGGATGTTTGCGATTGCCGGAATTCTGGCTATTGTGATTGCGCTATTGACAGTCAGTTCACAGGCTATACGTGCGGCATTAGTCAACCCTGTCCATAGTTTAAAAGATGAGTAAAACCATTCAAAGTATATGTAGTCTGAAATAAACCACGACTCTAAATTATTAAAAATGATCAAGAACTATATAAAGATCGCTTGGAGAAATCTTTGGAAAAACAAAGGTTATTCTTCCATCAACATCATTGGCCTAGCCATAGGGTTAGCATGCTGCTTATTAATTGTATTATATATTCATGATGAGTTATCTTATGATAAATACCATGTAAACAAAGACCGGATTTACCGTGTGATCAATTCCTGGGAGGAAAAAGAGCAAACCACACGCAATGATGTCTGGGGAGTTGCGCCAATAGGACCTGCTTTAAAAGCAGATTTCCCTGAAGTGAAAAATGTGGTTCAATTTTCTGGAGTAACATCCATTTCTTTAAAGAATAAAGAGAAGGTGTTTCAGGAAGAGCGTGTTTTTTTTATGGACTCAACGGCATTTGACGTTTTTAGCTGGAAAGTATTGGCTGGTAATCCAAAAACAGCCTTGACCGCTCCTTATACTGCTGTTCTAACAGCAAGTATGGCTAAAAAATACTTTGGCAATGAAAACCCGATTGGCAAAACATTGGAAGGGGGACTTGCAGCAGGTCGTGCTAACCCAGGTCTATATAAGGTCACTGCGGTTATTGAAGATGTACCTTCCAATTCTCATTTTACTTTTGATGCTTTATTATCCATGAGTACCTTTAAACAAGCACGTTCAGATATTTTTGACTCTTGGGGGTATGTAGATTTTTATACGTATGTGCTGGTCTCTGATCAATTTAATCTGCCCAATTTCAATAAAAAAATTCCTCAATTTCTTAAAAAGCATGGTGCCTCTAAGGAGGATAAGTTTAACTTCTATCTCGAACCCATGCTAGATGCCTATATGCATTCGGCAGCAGGCAGACAGCCAGGTGTAACGGGCAGTGTACAGAATCTGTATATATTTGCTATCATAGGTCTATTTATACTTTTCATCGCCTGTGTCAATTTCATGAATTTGGCTACGTCCCGATCCATGGAAAGAGCAAAAGAGGTTGGTGTCCGCAAAGCAATTGGTGCTAACCATCGCAATTTGATCCTACAATTTATGTGTGAATCTTTAGCTTTAGTTTTTATCGCTGCACTGCTAGCACTGCTATTGGTTATTATACTTCTTCCGTCCATGGAAGCCTTTGCAGGTAAAAATTTTGCATGGAGCAGTCTATTCAATATGACTACACTTAGTATTTTCCTTGCCATTGTAACGATTACTGGTATTATTGCAGCAAGTTATCCTGCATTTATTTTAGCACGTTTTAAACCTGTTGAAGTATTAAAGGGTACATTTAAAACTGCTGCTGGAGGACAATTTTTAAGAAAAGGATTAGTGGTTTTCCAATTCGGCTTGTCCATTGTGCTTATTGCCGGAACCTGTATTGTCTTTTCGCAATTGCATCATCTACAGCATACCAATCTGGGGTTTCAACAAGATCAGATGCTTGTCATTGATTACAATTTTGACAATGATGTCAACAAAAATTTAGAAGCGATTAAAAATAAGTTTAAAAGAGATAAGGACGTCATTGCGGTATCATCATCACGTAGTGTTCCAGGTGCATTTTTTCCTAATGCAGGTACAGAAATAGAATCTACTGAAGGAAAAATGACGATATTGAGTCCAGCTCTCTTTGAAGTAGATATCGATTTTATCCCAAATATGGGTATTGAAATGGTTGCAGGAAGAGCATATTCCCGAGATTTTCCTGCTGACAGTGCACACTCCTTAATTATTAATGAGGCTGCTGCTAAGTTATGGGGTTATAGTAATCCACAAGAGATCATCGGAAAACGTTTTGCGCAATGGGGCAAAGAGGGACAAGTGATTGGAGTTGTAAAAGACTTTAACTACCTCTCGCTACACAACAAAGTTGAAGCTCTTGCTTTACGCTTAGAACCTTGGAGCAGCAAATTTATAACGATCAAATTGCAACAAGGAAATCTTCCGGAAACTATTGCCCGTATCGAGAAAATCTGGACTGGTGTCGCTCCTCAAATTCCATTCAATTATACATTTTTGGATCAGAGTTTTAGACGTCAATATGAAGCGGATTATCGATTCCAAAGAATTTTCACCACCTTTTCAGGATTTGCTCTTTTTATAGCATGTTTGGGCCTATTGGGATTGGTAACGTATACCGCACAACAACGAACTAAAGAAATTGGCATCCGTAAAGTTTTAGGATCTAGTGTTTTTGGCATTATACAATTATTATCCATCGATTTTATTAAACTGGTTATTATAGCCATATGTATTGCAATACCTGTCGCCTATTGGGCGATGAACAAGTGGTTGAACAACTTTGCATACCATATTGATATGCAATGGTGGATGTTTGCCATAGCGGGTGTGAGTGCCTTGGTCATTGCTTTTGTGACCGTCAGTTACCAAGCTTTAAAAGCGGCAAGAGCTAATCCTGTAAAAAGTTTGAGGGATCAGTAGTATACAGCTTAATATGTACGCATGTGAACGCTAAGTGTTCGGATGCGTACACTTACATAGATGCTAGCAATAACATAAAAACCTATAAATAAGTTTATTAAAATTATGGCTTAAGGATTGGCATTATAAATTTCGAAAACAAAAAACCTAAAATGCAAACTGTCGAAAACCATTATTATGATTTTTAAATATATCAAAGCTGGATGGCGTAATTTGAAAAAAAGCAAGTTTTATACTGTTATCAATATCTTAGGACTTTCGATCAGTATTGCAACTGCAATCCTGATTTTGCTATGGGTACAGGACGAAATTAGTTTTGACAAATTTCACAAAGATTATAAACAAATTTACAATGTTCATAATATTTGGAAAGGTGGTGATAAGGAGCAGATATCCAATAACACTCCGGGACCCGTTGGATTTTACGCTCAGGACGTTCCTTCTGTAGCATCCTCAGTGAGAATAGCACCAGAATATTCCGGTATTATTAGCTTAAAGGATCAAAAAGATGTTTATAGTGGCCTTTCTATAGCCTATGCTGACAGTTCATTTTTTAGTTTTTTTTCCTTTCCACTAATTCAATCCAGCAAGCCTAATATATTGACTTCTCTAGATGAAGTGGCGATTAGCGAAACACTTCAGAAAAAACTTTTTAATGGACAGGATGCAATCGGTAAGACGCTTCTCTTAGCGAAAACTCCTTTCTTGGTGACAGGCGTATTTCAGGATATACCACAAAACTCATCTTTAAGATACGATGCTATCTTTCCTATGGCTTATTTGGCTAAATCATTTACAGAAAATGGAGGTAATGGGGTGTGGAAGACGATTGATGAGGATCTTGGAAATTACTACTTTGATACTTATTTAAAGTTACGTCCTGAAACAGATCCGGAGCAAGCAATTACACAAATCAATAATAGATTTATTCAGGCACGTGAAGGCAATACCAACACAACTTTTAAACTTGGATCATTTGCTGATAAACATTTAATTGCTCCTGACGGGAACAAATCGGCTTTACGCATGGTGCAGATATTTGCTGTAGTAGCTTTGCTCTTACTTTTTATTGGCGCCATCAACTATGTGAATCTTTCCACTGCAAGAGCGATGGATCGTGCTAAAGAAGTCAGTATCCGAAAGATTGTGGGCGCAAGCCGTCAACAGCTGTTCTTTCAATTTATGGCAGAAACTTTTCTGACATTTACCTTAGCCACTTTTGTGGCGGCGATCTGGGTAGGATTATCATTTTCGGCATATAACAGTATTTCTGGTAAATCAATGGTATTTGATATCCATAATCCAGCATTGTGGATTTTAATTGGATCTGCCCTGCTGTTGACGGTATTATTGTCGAGCATATATCCTTCCATACAACTGTCATCTTTTAAACCCATAGCGGCATTGAAAGGCAAATCGTCCAAACCAAAAAATAGTATTTTTAGAAAAGGTCTGGTTGTATTTCAATACACCATATCCATCATACTGATTATCTGCACCTTGGTCATTCAAAAACAGATGAAATACATCCGTAATTATGATTTAGGATATGATACGTCATATATTTTCACGGTTCAGCTTAATGAAGGTTCTGTAGAAAATAAATCTACAGTGGAAACCAAACTTGCTGCCGATCCTGCTATTGTTTCTTACTCCATCAACGGTTTATATGATCCGATGAGTTATGGTAATGCTACTGGGGATATCGATTGGCCGAGCCGTCCAAAAGATTATTCTCTTATTGTTGGACGTGCTACTATCGACAAAAATTTTATTCCTTTAATGGGTATGAAATTCGTGGAGGGGGGTAATATCAAGGGTACTCCTTCGGACTCTTCAAGTTATATCATCAATGAAACTATGGCGAAACAAATGGGTTTGAAAAAGCCCTATCTGGGCGCTCAAATGTCGTTACATGAGGTTCCTGGAACAGTCGTAGGTGTGGTCAAGGATTTCAATTTCAATAATCTAAAAAACCCGATAGGTCCAATGGTGTTTTGGACACACCGGTTTGCGGGTACTCTATATGTGAAGACGACAGCCTTAAATGCACAAAAAGCAATTGAGAAAGTTAAAGCGATCTATGATAGTTATCCTTCGGAAAAACCGTTCGAATACACATTTTTAGATAGCAAATTTGATCAGTTATATAAGTCTGATTTACGTACCGGTCTTCTTTTTAACATATTTGCTTCGATCGCTATTTTTGTTTCTTCTCTTGGACTCCTCGCTTTAGCGACCAATTCAGCACAAACTAAAGTCAAAGAAATTGGTATCCGAAAAGTTCTAGGAGCAAGTATTGCACAAATCGTTAAGCTATTGGGTAGAGAATTTGTGGGATTATTAGGTATTGCCATTCTCATAGCTGGGCCACTCGCATGGTATTTCTCAAACGAATGGTTGGCTAATTTCAGTTTCAAAACAGAATTGAGTCTCTGGATCTTTTTAGTTGGAGCAAGTATCGCTTTATTAATCGCAGGAATGACAATTGGCTATCAGGCTATCCGTGCTGCGAAGGTAAATGTGATCGATAGTTTACGTGATGAGTGATCATCGTTTAATTAGTGGTGTTTAGGTGTTAAGTAAAGATCAAGGTCGTCGATTTCAGAAGTCGACGGCTTTGTCTGTTAAGTAAAAAGAATATTGTACAATGATTGACAATCGAAAAAATTATGATAAAGAATTATATCAAAACAGCTTGGCGAAGTATTAAGAATCATCAATTTTTCAGCATTCTCAATATCATTGGATTAGCAATTGGTATCTGCACTGCCGTTTTATTATTTGCTTATGTTCAACAAGAATTGAGCTATGATTCTATGTTCAAGAAGGGCAAAAACATTTACCGTGTGTATATGCAGACTTCTCCAGAATATAATCAGGAAAAATGGATTGCTTTACCAAATGCCGTAGGTCCTGCTGTAAAAGAGGATTTATCGGGCGTACAACAAATGACACGTTTGGTGAAAAATGATTTTGGCGCCCCTGCTTCTATCCGCGCAGGAGATCATAATTTTATTGAGAAAAATTTATACCTAGCAGATTCTTCTCTTTTCTCCATGTTTGATTTTCAGTTTATTGAGGGAAATCAAGAGACGGTATTTCATCAACCTAAAAGTATTGCGATATCTCAATCTACCAAGGAAAAAATGTTTGGAAGCCAATCTGCTTTAAATCAAATGATTTGTGTAAATCAAAGAGATACATTTCAAGTGAGTGCTGTATATCTAGACTTGCCAAAAAATAGCACAATTGATTGTGAGATGATTTCTAATATCATGGACTCTTGGATGGGTAAAAATGTATATTGGAGTAACGCGAGTTATGAAACCTATATTCACTTGAAAGATGGTACAGATCCTCGTAATATTGCCCAACAGGCTACGAAGTTGATCGATAAGTATGGTGAAAAAGATAACCGTTTTTTTACAGCATTTTTTTTACAGCCCTTATCAAAAGTGCATCTATATTCATCAGATCTAAAAACTGGACCAACTACGCGTACTGGAGATATTCAAACGATCAGAACCCTCTCTGTCCTCGCTTTCTTGATTATTATAATTGCCTGTGTGAATTATATGAATTTAGCAACTGCTAAATCTCAAAAAAACAGTAAGGAAGTGGGCATCA
This sequence comes from Sphingobacterium sp. UBA6320, assembly GCF_002440335.1. Lineage (NCBI taxonomy): Bacteria > Pseudomonadati > Bacteroidota > Sphingobacteriia > Sphingobacteriales > Sphingobacteriaceae > Sphingobacterium > Sphingobacterium sp. UBA6320. The sequence goes on from NZ_DJTA01000016.1 coordinate 33,848, forward strand.
ATAAGGTTTTAGGGGCTAGTCGAAAACAAATCATCATTCGATTTTATATTGAAACCGCAACCATCAGCCTAATTGCAATGGCGATCGGAATATTTTTAGCCATTTTATTATTACCACTATTCAATGCCATCAGTCAAAACGATATTGCTATTTCTCAAATACTCAATTGGCAAAATGTAAGCCCTGTGTTTATAGCTTGGTTAAGTATTACCTTGATAGCTGGAAGTTATCCTGCTCTCTATCTGTCCCAAATTAAATCCATTACTTTAATGAAAAAAGGTGATAATAATGGAACAAAAAAAGTATTAACAAGACAGCTATTGGTTCTGTTTCAATTTGCGACATCTATTACCCTCATCATTGGCATCATCATTATGCTTTTGCAAATGAACTTTGTCAAAAATAAAGATTTGGGTTATCAGCCTCAAAGTGTGTTATCGATCCCTATTCGATCCATAAAAGGTTTGGATAAAATCAATGCACTTAGCCATGCGATAGGAAATATTCCTGCTACTAAATCTTCCACTTACGCACAATCCATTCCAGGTTATAATGAAAGTGGTAAGACCGTATATAAATTTCTAACGGACAAACAGGGCTTACCTACACAAACAGCCGTTACATTCGGACCAATTATTGAAACACTAGGCTTGCAGTTATTAGCTGGTTCAGATTTACCGAGTATTATCGGTAAACCAGATTCGACTTGTTACGTGTTGATAAATGAAGTAATTCTTCATTTTTTAGGATATCGAACACCTGAAGAAGCTATTGGGAAACCCATCATCACAGAAATGAGTGCTACAAATTCCATTATCAGAGGAGTTGTAAGAGATTTCAATTATTCAAATTTAAAATCATCAATAGGTGGCTACACCTATTACACGATGAATAAATCACCTGAATCTCCGAGAAATTTACTCATTCGATATCAAGCAGGAGATCTGCAGGCGTATTTGTTGGAACTCAAAAAAGCGTATTCTTCTATTGCTCCAGAAGCTGCATTCGATTTCACTTTCTTAGATCAATATATCCAAAGTCAATATGAGCATGAAACACGTTCTTCTAAAGTTATGACCGTATTTTCCATGTTGACATTGTTTATTGCTTGTCTTGGTCTTTTAGGTTTAGCGGCATATACTGCAGAACTCCGGAGTAAGGAAATCGGAATACGGAAAGTACTAGGTGCAAGTACGATAGGAATTTTAAACTTGCTTTCATCAAGCTATCTAAAAATCATTTTATTGGCATTTTTAATTGCTAGTCCTATTGCTTATTATCTTTTTAATAATTGGCTTAATGATTTCATCTATCGTATTGAAATGCCCATATGGGCATTTGTAACCGCTTTATTTACGGTTATAATCATGGCACTGATGACCATTGGCTATCAAACATTAAAAGCTGCTTTTGGAAACCCCATTAAAAGTCTAAGAGATGAGTAATCATATTGACTAACCTGTTACAATCAAAAAAATGATGATAAAGAATTATATCAAAATCGCATGGCGGAGTATTTTCTCTAACAAATTTTATACGTGCATTAATATTTTAGGATTGTCTGCGGGATTAGTCGTAGGCATATTTCTGATGCTCTGGATACAAGATGAACTATCCTTTGACCGATTTCATAAAAATGAGCGCATGATTTATAAAATTGGTATTGAGGGTGGAACTGGAATAACTAAAAAAATATTTGAGAGTATCATTGCTCCTGTTGGTACTTTTGCGAAAAAAGAGATTCCAGAAGTAAAAGATGCTGTACGTATATTCAAAATCGGTGACGGCCCCATCAAGTATAAAGAAAAGACATTTATCGAAAAAAGCTTTGCTTTTGTAGACCCAAGTTATTTTTCTGTGTTTAGCTTTCCTTTAATAAAAGGCAATCAAAAGTTGCCTTTTCCGGACAACAATTCAATTGTCATCACAGCAAGTACTGCCCGTCGTTATTTTGGTAATGAAAACCCCATAGGTAAAACTTTGACGATAGGTCTAGATGAACTTTGTATGGTATCTGGTGTTATCGCAGACTATCCTGAGAATTCAAGTTTACAAATACAGGTACTTCTTCCCCTTTCGAGGTTTAATGAGCAGGCCTATGTAAAAAACAAAACCACTTATGACAACAAAACATATTTGTCATCTATGGATATGGATTGGTCTAGTTTTTCCTTTGAAACTTATCTGCTGTTAACTCCTCACGCGAACCTCACTGCTTTAACCAAAAAGTTGCAGCAGATACATGAACGCAATAAACCAGAAGATACTCCTGTACCTTATGTCGCACAACCATTGTCTAAAGTTCATTTGTACCGTATGGATGGTACTGATGGGGGTATCGGTGCTGTACATATTTTTATGGGTGTCGCGCTGATGATTATAACAATAGCGAGTATTAATTACATTAATCTTTCAACTGCACGTTCTTTAAATAGGGCCAAAGAGGTTGGGATTCGAAAAATTATTGGAGCTGGCAAAAAAGAACTTTTCTTTCAATTTATCATAGAAACTACGTTATTATTTCTTTTTGCAGTAACCATTGCAATAGCTGTTGTTTTCATGTTCTTGCCCATTTTTAATACCTTCTCTGGTAAACAAATATCTCTGGATCTATCTAATATTCATTTATGGATGTACATTTTTATCTTGCTTGTTGGAACATTAATCTTAGTTAGCATCTATCCAGCCATGCTACTATCAACTTTTGATCCGATCAAAGTCTTAAAAGGTAACCTGGGCATGAAAAAATCAAGTTCAAGAAAAGTATTGGTTGTATTACAGTTTACAGTTTCTATTGTTTTGATAACCATGACAATTGTGATTGGGCGTCAACTAGAGTTTATACGAAACAAAAATCTCGGTTACGAAAAAAAACATATCTTCACGGTTCCTATGGGATCAAAAATGGGCGAACATTTTGATGCTATCCGAAATGAATTGTTAAAAAATGGAGGCATAAATGATGTGATCCGACTTGGTCGTGATATGATCCACGGCGGTGATGCTACTGGAGATAACGATTGGGAAGGAAAACCTGCAAAGTCAAACTTATGGTTTAGTATCACCCATTCAGACCAACATACACTCGATTTCTTTAAGATAAAACTAGTAGAGGGACGAAATTTCACGGGTTCATTAGCAGACTCTACCCATTTTATCATCAATGAAACAGCTGTCAGAGAGATGGGTTTAAAAAATCCTATTGGCACTCGTTTGAGAATCAGAACTGTGCCTGGAACTATTATTGGTGTCGTGAATGATTTTAATTATGCTAGTGTACGTCAGAAGATTGAACCTATCGTCTTTAAGTTTAATCCCAAGAATTCTCGGCAGCTTTATATAAAAACGAAAGAGAATGAAACTGTTGCTGCTATAAATGCTATGGAAAAAATTTGGAAGCAATACTATAATGATATGCCTTTCACTTACAATTTTCTAGATGATAGTTATCAAAAACTATACACAAGTGAACAAAAGCAGGGTACCATATTTAATTTTTTTGCTGCCATAACCATATTAATCTCTTGCTTAGGTCTTTTAGGTTTATGTACGTACACGGCGCAGGTAAAAACAAAAGAAATTGGTATTAGAAAGGTGCTCGGCGCGACTGTTTTCCAGATTATACGGATGCTTAATAAGGAGTTTTTCATCTTAGTAATTATAGCGAATATTATTGCAGTTCCTCTTGCTTTATATTGTGCTACCGACTGGCTCCAAGGGTTTGCTTTTAGAACAACTCTACCAATATCGATATTTTTATTTTCAGGAATTCTGACATTGCTCATCACGGCACTTACTGTGAGCTTTCAATCTATTAAAGCTGCTATTATCAATCCTGCAAATAGTTTAAGAGACGAATAATTATCAAGTATCAAAAAGATTCCTACAATAAGACAATTGATTAAGAATTATGATAAAGCTATTTTTTAAAACTTCTCTACGCCATATAAAACGTAATCCATGGAACGCAACGATCAATATCATCGGTCTTGCTCTCGGTTTTACCGTTGCTTTAATCAGTACCCTCTGGATATTGAAACAGTTTTCTTTTGATAAAAACTTTCAAAACTACGATACCATTTATCAAGTCATGGTCACAGGTACTTTCAATGACGAAATGTCTACCGATCCATCGACCTCAATTCCATTGGCAAAATGGATCGAATCTGATTTTAAAGATGAAATGGAACAAGTCACTTTATCAACAGGATTGGAAAGTACCATTTTCAAAGCAGGGGATAAAAAACTAAGTGCCAGTGGCTGCTATGCTTTAGGTAAATTTTCGGAGATCTTTAGTTTTCAAACTATTGAGGGTGAGGTCTCCACTCCTACTGACGCTAATACATTCATCATATCGCAATCATTAGCTTCTCGCTTATTTGGAAGCCAAAGTGCGATTGGAAAAATCGTTCAGCTCAATGGAAAGGATCAATATCTCGTTAAAGGGGTATATGCAGATCTTCCTCAGAATAGTACTTTTTACCAATTGGACTATATTTTACCGATTGCAGATTATTTAGCAAAAAACGAAGGGATTGCTGATGGATGGAACAATTGCTACTTTAATACTTATGTGCAGGTTACCAATAGTAAGCTGATTCCTACTATTGAATCAAAATTGACTGCGGTTTTCAAAACAAAACTCACCGATATCAATCCTGAAATACTATTGCATCCTATGGAGAAATGGCATTTGTACGAGTCTTTTAAAAATGGTAAAAATAATGGTGGACAGATTCAATACGTTTGGATGATTGCATTAATCAGCTGTTTGATCCTTTCATTGGCGTGTATCAATTTTATCAACCTGAGCACTGCCAGAAGTCTAAAAAGAGGTAAAGAAGTCGGAGTACTCAAATCATTTGGCGTCAATCGAAAACAATTAATTCAAGGCTTTCTAGTAGAATCCGTTTGGTCTGTTGGTATTTCGTTTGTATTTTCAATGCTATTCACACTCCTCCTATTACCATGGATTAATAAACTTACACATGCACAGCTCGAACTTCGATAAAGTTCGCCTTTATTTTATGCTATTTCGTTTGCGGCAATCTTTGTAATCGGATTATTAGCAGGCATCTACCCTTCTATATTTTTATCCTCCTTCAACCCGACTCTTGCTCTTAAAGGAAAACTACAACTTAGCAAAGGTAGATTTCAACCACGTAAAGTCATGGTGGTAATTCAATTTGCGATCTCCATTTTTATGATGATTGCCACTTATTTGGTTATACAGCAATTGTACCATGTCAAAGAACGCCTGATCGGCTATAATAACCAAAACCTAATCAATGTGATCAGCAGCAGTCCAGAAATCAGGAAAAATTTTGAAGTTCTCAAAAGAGACTTACAAAATAAAGGACTTATTGAAGATGCAACCCTTTCTTCGAGTTTTGTGAATAGACTTGGACTATCTGGTGGTGGGTTTACATGGGAAGGTAATGATCCTATTGAGGGCTCTATATTGGGAATATGCACAGTTGATGAAAGCTTTGGCAATACGGTAGGCTGGAATTTCTTAAAAGGGCGAAACTTTTCTAAAGATTTCAAAACAGATTCGTCTGGGGTTATTATTAATGAAGCCGCTGCAAAATTTATGGGTTTGACATCGTTGAATAGCAACACATTAAGTAAACGCGGAAAGACTTATGAGATATTGGGTGTTATTGAAAACACCATTTCGGAATCTCCGTTTAAGTCGATCACGCCTACAGCGTATTTCTTGGATTTTCTTCCGAAAAACAAAATTACCATTCGCTTGAAAGATTATGAGCATCAAAGTCAAACACTTAAAGCTATTGGAGAAAAATTCATGGCAACGGATCCGAACCTTATATTTGAATATACTTTTACAGATCAAGCGTATGCCAAAGAATTTACGCAGATGGAAATGATTCGAAGTCTAACCAGTCTATTTACGTGTCTTGCAATCTTGATCTCATGCCTTGGGCTCTATGCTCTTGTTTCCTTTCTGACCGAACAGCGTGAAAAAGAAATCGGAATTCGCAAAGTATTGGGTGCTTCAGAAATTGGTCTGTGGAGACTCTTATCTACCGAATATATCTGGCTTACATTAATTGGTTTTCTCATAGCTGCACCATTAGCATACTTATTTATGGAGAAGTGGTTGGAAAATTATGTTTATCGTATCTCTATAAACTGGTCTATTTTTATCGTCACTGGGAGCATCGCTTTATTGATAACGCTAGTAACCGTAAGTTTTCAAGCAATCAAAGCTGCTTTGTCCAATCCTATAGATACACTAAGGAATGAATAAGAATATGCTTCACATGTACGCTTACGAACGCTAAGTGTTCGAAAGCGTACACTTACAGAAGACCAATACATAGATTAAGACGCTGAAAAACAGCAATTTAAAACAATGGCTTAGGTATTGAACTTTAAAAACAAAAATAAGACAACAGCCTAAAGTACAATACCATGATACGGAACAATTTCAAAATCGCTTGGAGAAATCTACTGAAAAGTAAGGGATATGCAACCATTAACATTATCGGATTAGCTATTGGAATGGCGGCTGTTTTGATGATTGCTATTTGGGTACAGAATCAATCACAATTTGACAATTTCTATAGTAACAAAGACAACTTATATCGTGTTTGGAATAAATATGAAGATGTAGGTCAAATCGGCATGAGTAATATCACTTCAGGCCCGGCATCGGTTACTTTAAAAGCTGAATACCCTGAGGTAGAGCATGCGGCACGTGTGTATTGGAATGTGGATAGATTATTATCTTTTGATGAGAATAAAATTAAGTCTAAAGGCACGGAGGTTGATCCTTCTTTTATGGAGATGTTTGATTTTAAACTTTTAAAGGGTAATCGCAGTCAAGTTCTCTCTGGTCCACAAAACATCATCTTAACAGAAAGCCTCTCCAAGAAAATATTTGGCGATACGGATCCTTTAAATAAAACCCTTATACTGGACAATAAGGAACCTTATCAAGTATCTGGAATTATTGCCGATTTGCCAAGCAATACCGATTTTGATTTTAACTATTTGATTCCCCTAACTAAGGCGGATAATTACTCTCCAAACTGGAATAAAAGTACATTCATGACCTACATCCAACTTAAAGATGGTACAGATGTGGAGGCCTTTAATAAAAAACTAAAAAATATCATTGCAAAAAAGACAAATAACGAGTTAAAAGGTTCCCTATTTTTATATCCGCTATCTAAAATGCACTTGTATTCAAAATTTGAACAGGGTGTACCAGTTGGTGGTAAAATTGATCAAGTTAAATTGGTGGCTGGTTTGGGATTTTTGATTCTATTGATCGCTTGCATCAATTTCGTTAATCTCAGCACTGCTCGTAGCCAAAAACGAGCCAAAGAAGTAGCGGTACGAAAAGTGGTGGGTGCGCAACGCAGTAGTTTAATTGCCCAATTTTTGACGGAATCGGTATTGCTTTCATTCATTGCGGGAATTCTGTCGATCGGATTAACTTTCTTGGCACTTCCTTTTTTTAATAAAATCCTAGATAAACCGTTAGTTTTCTCCATTACAGATCCAATAATCTGGGTCTCATTAGTTGGATTTATCCTGTTAACTGGAGTGTTTGCAGGCTTATACCCTGCATTTGTACTATCCTCATTTAAGCCTATAAGATCTCTCAAAGTATTTGGAAAATCTAAAAAACTAGCTTTAAATTTTCGGGAAGTATTAGTCGTATTCCAATTTGGAATTGCGCTTATCTTAATTATTGCAACCTTGATTGTCCGTAGCCAAATTGAATACGCTGGAAAACGTGATATCGGCTATTCTCCTTCGCAACTGATCGAAATTCCTATGGAAGGTGATATGACAAAAAATTATAAAGTCATTAAATCTGAATTGATCAATAAAAATATTGCGCATGCTGTAACCCGTACGGGGTGGTCGATAACCCGAAATGCGTCAAACTCAAGTGGTAATTTTTCATGGGAAGGGGCAACTCCTGAACAAGGAAAGAAAATCGTATTCAATATTGGTAAGGCAGAAAGTGATTTTGTTAAAACTCTTGGCTTAAAGGTACTGGAAGGTCGTGACATCGACTTTGAACGGTTGGCTTCCGATAGTCTATCGGTGCTGGTGAACGAGGCTGCTATCAAAGAAATGAAATTGAAAAATCCTATTGGTAGCATCCTGAAATGGGGAAGCAACACATTTACGATAGTAGGGGTCATTAATGATTACATTAATGATTCTCCCTACAGTCCTGTTACCCCTCTTCTCATTTACCCTGCTAAAGAGTGGATGTTAAATATGGTCGTTCGTACTAACCCATCTTTGCCAATAGACCATAACTTGAAACAAATGGAGGAGATACTCAAAAAATTTAATCCAGCTTATCCTTTTGAATATAAATTTGTTGATCAGCAATTTGCGACCAAGTTTAAAGAACAGCAGCAAACTGCTCAGTTGGCACTTATTTTCTCTGGATTGGCCATTTTTATATCTTGTCTAGGCTTACTTGGACTAGCGTCGTATATTGCTGAATTAAGAACAAAAGAGATCGGTATTCGTAAAGTATTGGGTGCTTCTGTAACAGGTATAACAGCTATGCTGTCGCGAGATTTTGTAAAACTGGTACTTATAGCGATTCTGCTTGCTTCACCTATTGCTTGGTGGACCATGAATAAATGGTTAGAAGATTTTTCTTACCGCATCGAAATTCAGTGGTGGATCTTTGCAGTCGCTGGTATTGCGGCATTAACGATTGCGATATTAACGGTCAGTACACAAGCGATTAGAGCTGCGAATACTAATCCTGTAAAAACATTGAGAGATGAGTAATCTAATCGAAAATTTATCAACAAATCTGCATGGGCTAGTTTACAAAATACAAGAATTTAAAAGCATAAAATAATGATCAAGAATCATATCAAAATAGCATGGCGTAATATTCGGAAGAATAAGGGCTTTTCATTACTCAATATGTCTGGGTTAACAATGGGAATAACCTGCTTTCTTCTATTAGCTACTTATATCTATCACGAATCCAGTTATGAACGATTTTTCTCTCATGCTGATCGGCTTGCTTATTTTAGTTTATCTTACAAATCTCCAAATAGTTCTGAATTGGTCTCATCGGGCACAACGCCCACTGGATTACAACAGGTCCTACAATCAGAGTTTCCTGAGGTAGAGCAAGCGAGCCGCTTATATGCTTACACTCAAGCGGGATTAATTGATATTGATGACCAATCTTTGAAAGAAAATAAGCTTTACTATGCAGACCATAATTTGTTTGAAATATTGGATTACCAATTTATCGAAGGAAGTAAAAAACATGTACTCGAAGGTCCGAATCAAATTGTGCTTACGGAGAGTTTGGCTAAAAAATATTTTCCGAATGAACCTGCCACGAACAAAACTTTGGTCATTGATAAGGTGAATTGGAAAGTGACTGGAGTTATACAGGATCTACCGAGCAATACGCAGTTGCAATTTTCTGCAATCTTATCTAATCAGGGTTTAGCTCGTTACAAAGAATCATCCTGGACTTCTGCTAATGATATCACCATAGCCTTATTGGCCAATAAGATGAGCTTCCCATCAGTTCAACTTAAGCTGGATAATCTGGTCAAGAATAAGTTTAATGATGCTATTAAACAAGGTTATCAATTTGGTTTCCAAATAGAAAAATTAACCGACATTCATCTGCACTCAAAAACATCAGGTACTGGAAATATACTCTATGTCTACATACTAGGAGCCTTAGGTATTGCGCTAATTGTCTTGACCTGCATTAATTTTACAAATTTAATCCTTGCACATGCTATAGAGCGCAAAAAAGAGATCGGCGTAAAGAAAGTGTTGGGAGCCGGCCGTCAAAACATTTTTTTCCAATTTTTATTGGAATGCAGTGTGATGATTTTAATTTCCTTATTGCTGAGTATATTGGCAACTTTTCTTCTTTTGCCGGTTTTTAGTCATTTTATGGGGGTAGATATCAGCATTAATATATGGGACAAACCTGCTGTTTATCTATCCTTATCGACATTCTTTATTGCCTTATCAATACTTGCTGGCGGATGGCCAGCTTACTCAATTTCTAGCTTAAAACCGATTTCAATCTTTAAGAGTAAACTGAGTGAAAAGCGAACTGGAATATCGCTGAGTAAAATACTGATTGCTTTCCAATTTTGTATTTCTATATTTTTTATCATTTGTACTCTATTTGCAAGTAGACAAATGGAATTTATTCAATCTAAAAATACTGGATTGGATCGCTCTGATATATTGGTGATTGATGGACGGGGCTGGATGGACAAAGAACGTCAATTATTGAAGGATAAGTTGAGCCAATTAAATAGTGTGAAAGGAATGACTGCTTCCTACGACAGTCCTGTAAATATTCAAGGGGGTTACAGCATCAGTGATGTGGAAGGGCAACCGACGGATTTTTCTATTAATGTAACGGCTATCCCGATTGAAAAAGACTTTGTATCGTTATTTAATATTAAATCAGTTGCTGGCTCGCCTCTTTCGGATACGGACATATTAAGAGCAAGAGATACCGTATCTCCTGAAAATAGTTTTATTATCAATACGTTAACGGCATCAGCGCTGGGCTGGAGCCCTAAAGAGGCTGTCGGTAAGAGAATAAATTTAAATGGTCGTAAAGGTTCTATTAAACAAGTTGTTCAAAGCTTCAATTTCACCTCACTGCATAATGAGATTAGCCCTGTTGTCCTCTTCCCCGAGTATGATTATTTTGGAAATATATTCATCAAGCTTAATGCACAAGTTCCGATGCAGGATGCTATCAATCAAGTAAAAACGATCGTGAAAGAAATTGATCCGAAAGACACCTATGAATATCACTTTCTTAATGATGACTATAATCAACTTTACCTCCAAGATCAACAGACTACCAAAGCGATGCAACTGTTTTCATTTATTACCATTACCATTGCGTGTATGGGCTTATTTGCTCTTTCGACTTATACGGTTCAACAACGGATCAAAGAGATCGGTATCCGTAAAGTATTGGGTGCGTCTGTATTAAAAATCGTTAAGTTATTAAGTTTTGATTTTCTAAAATTAGTCGTATTTGCTTTACTGATCAGTGTTCCTTTTGGTTGGTTGGCGATGTACAAATGGATGGATAATTTTGCATATCATATTGAACTGGATTGGTGGGTATTTGTATTTGCTGGATGTGTCGCGTTAACAATTGCTTTTTTAACGATAAGCTACCAAACTATACGTGCAGCAATTATCAATCCTGTTGAATGCTTACGAGATGAATAAAATAGTCATTTTGAATAGACACCTCTTGATAAAATAACAATGATCAATAACTATATTAAAATCGCTTGGCGTAATTTGCTAAAAAATAAAGCTTTTTCAAGCATCAATATCATTGGATTGGCCATTGGTATGGCAGGGGCTTTACTGATCGCACTTTGGTTACAAAATATGCTGAGTATGGATCGCTTTCATATGAAGGGTGATAGACTGTACGTGATCAGTAATCGGGATATGAATCAGGGACAGATGTGGGCTTGGGTGAATACACCAAAAATTATGGGGCCTACGTTGAAAAAAGATTTTCCAGATATTGAAAAATTCACGCGTTATGATCAATTTAATAATTTTCTAACGACCTATAACAATAAAAAAATCGTATCTCAAGTCGCATTTGTTGATCCTGGTTTTTTTGATATGTTTAGCTTTCCTATAGTCAAGGGTAATAAAAATAAATTGCTTCAAAATGCAAATTCCGTTGTTTTGACACAAAAGTTTGCTGAGACTTTATTTGGAAACTCTGATCCTGTGGGCAAAACCATCAAAATAGATTCTGTAAACTTAGTGACAGTGGATGCTGTATTACAAGATCTACCCAATAACACCAGTATGCAATTTGACTATTTGCTGTCATGGGAATATGCTAAAAAAATTGGCTATACGGATGAAAACTGGCAGAACAACTCCATCGAAACATATGTTCTGCTACGGGAGACAACACCATTAGAAGCCTTTAACAACAAAATAAGGCTTGTTAGTCAAAATCATATTAATGTGGGCAATAATGAAATCAGGTCGACAAATGAAATCTTTGCATTCCCTTATCAAGATGCCTATTTGTACAACAAAAGTGTTAATGGCGCTTATACTGCTGGTCGCATTCAATTGGTGCATTTATTTACTTGGATTGGCTCATTTATCTTGTTGGTGGCTTGTATCAATTTCATGAACTTGAGTACTGCTCGTTCTGAGCGAAGGGCTAAAGAGGTAGGCGTTCGAAAGGTGGTAGGTGCTGATCGTAAAAGTCTGATTGCACAGTTTATTGTAGAAAGTGTTTTAATCAGTTTTGCCGCCATGATACTAGCAGTAGGCTGTATCATCTTAATTCTTCCGGCATTTAATAATTTAGTTGAGAAAAATCTTCATATTTCCCTACTTTCTGGCAGCAATTGGTTATTTTTAATTATTTTCACGATTATTACAGGAGTTTTGGCAGGTAGCTACCCTGCATTTTTCCTGTCCTCTTTTAAACCGCTAAAAACGTTAAAGGGAAAATTAAACTCTTATAAAAGGGGCTTAAGCGTACGCTCTATTCTGGTTATCTTGCAATTTTCAATTGCTATTATTCTGACAATAGCAACGATTATTATATTCCAACAGATTCAGCATACTAAAGATCGGGATCGGGGTTATGATGACAATGGGTTATTAGTGAGCAGTATTTCTGGAGAACTTGAAAAGAATTATTTAAATCTTCGTAACGAATTGCTGGCTAGCAATGCTGTTGTTTCTGTTTCTAAAAATATGTCGCCAGTGACTGATCGATATAGCAATGGCATGGGGTTTTCCTGGCCTGGAAGTAGCGAAAGCGATAAAAAAGTATCGTTCAATCGTTTCAGTACGGATGCTGATGCGGTTGAAAATTTAGGATTTACACTTTTATCAGGTAGAGATATTGATATTTATAAATATAAAACTGATAGTAATGCAATGTTATTGACAGAAACTGCTGTTAAAAGCATGCGATTACAAAATCCGATTGGTCAGGTTATCCATGGAGATAGAGAGGACTGGACTGTAGTAGGTGTAATCAAAGATTTCATCGTTGATTCACCATATGGTGAAACTTTACCGATGATTATTTTTGGTCCTAAATCTTGGTTTACAAATATCCACTACCGATTGAACCCAAACAATAGTACTGTTAATAATTTAAAAACGGTAGCGGATATCTTCAAAAAATTCAATCCGGATTACCCTTTTGAGTATAAGTTTATTGATAAAAATTTTGAAGCTAAATTTAAAGAGACGCAATCTATTGGTACTCTTTCTATGCTTTTTGCGGTATTGACCATCTTTATTTCTTGCTTGGGTTTATTTGCTTTGATTGCTTATATGGCAGAAACGCGTATGAAAGAAATTGCTGTCAGGAAAGTCTTGGGTGCATCTATTGGACAATTAACATCTTTGCTTTCTGTTGATTTTATTAAATTAGTGCTTATGGCCATCCTTATTGCATCGCCAATAGCATGGTGGGTGATGGATAATTGGTTACAGGATTATAATTATCGCATAGAAATTCAATGGCAGTATTTTGCTGCTGCTGGATTGATGGCTATTTTGATCAGTTTAGCCACCATTAGCTTCCAAACGATTAAAGCTGCTCTTTCAAATCCTGTTGATAGTTTGCGGGATGAGTAAGTGTGTTATGAGAATAAAACGATCCGCGGTAAGAAAAATATGTTCTACGTAAACCCAATCTGATGGACGCGGTTACTATTTTAATGAGATCAACTAATATCGAAGGCAAAAAACAGGATAATGCTAAAAAACAATATAAAAATCGCTTGGCGTAATATTATAAAGCGTAAATACGAAAGTTTAATCAATCTTGTGGGTTTGATTTGTAGTATTACTTTTGTCATACTTGTAGGGGCTTATGTCTGGGAAGTACATCAAGTTAACAGCCAACTACGCCATAAAGAACAGCAGTACCTACTACAAAGTAATTATAAAAAAGAAGGTTTTGGTATACCATTAACAAGTATTGGTGCTTTGCCAAAGGCTTTAAAAGAAGAATATCCTCAATTGGTGGCAAATTACTATCGAATCGATGGATTGACCTGTATTGTTTCCCATGGTCAGCAGATATTCGAAGAAGGTACAGTTGTTGGAGATCCTACCTTATTGGACATGTTCGGCTTCCAATTGTTTGAAGGAAATTCAACAACTGCATTAACAAAACCATTCACTGTAGTCATCACCGAAAAAGCCGCTAAAAAATATTTTGGAAAACTAAATGTTTTAGGTCAAACGTTGGAAATCAAAAACTTCAATGGCGATAAGCAGCCTTTCACGATCACAGGTGTAATCATAGAAAATACACAGAATTCCGTAATGCACTTAAATGATGCCATGAAATCCGATATCTTTCTACCTATAGCAAGTGAATCTTATTTTGGAAGGTCTATCCACAACTGGCACAATCCTTATATCGTTTCTTTTATCGAGCTTCAAAAAGGAATTACTCCCGATCAATTACATGCTCCTATTCAGGATCTCATAAAGCGGAATATGGATGCGGATTTTTCTTTAAACTATACCCCAGATCTAAAACCTTTAAAAAGCTACTTTTTAGATGACAACAACGGGGCTATTCGTAAAATGATTTCTACCTTACTTTGGATTGCAGGTTTCGTTTTACTAATGGCTGTCATCAATTTCATCAATATCACGATCAGTCAAAACTTCTCACGCCTTAAAGAGATGGGGGTGCGCAAAGTAATGGGTTCATCTCGTACACAGATTATAGCTCAATTACTTACTGAATATGTGATTACGCTAATTATTGCTGTTATATTGAGCCTTCCTTTGTATGTATTGTTAACTCCCGTGTTTGAAGGTATCTTTATGCGTGAACTACCGACATTGACAGCTCTTCCTGCTGCATTTTTTATTTTATTATTTCTATTTGCTTGTATGGTCGGCTTTTTTGCTGGGATCTATCCTGCAATAAAACTATCAAGCAATGGTATATTGGAGTCTATAAAAAATAAATTCACTCAAAATAACAATAAACAGGTTATTCGTCGGGTATTAATCTTTATACAATTTGCTGTGGCTATTATTATCTTAATGGCTACTATTATTATATCCAAACAGATCGATTTATTTTTACATGGCAACTCTGGGTATAATAAGGAATCGGTATTGACGGTACAGGTACCTCGTGATTGGAGTGAAGTAGGATTAAAGAAAATGGAGACTACTCGAAATGAGTTTGAGAGGCTTCCGCAAATCGAATCGCTAAGCCTTTCTTATGAAATCCCTGGATTCATTGGAGGGAATAACAGTACATTAATAAACAATAAAACAGAAAAAGAAGTCAATACGAAAGTGATCATGTCTGATGACCATTTTGCAAAAACGTATCAAATTCCAATATTAGCTGGAACATTTTTATCTAAAAACACAGCTGATCATCAGACTTCTTATATTGTGATCAATAGAAAGGCGATGCTTGCGTTGGGATTTAAACAACCTGACGAAGCTGTCGGACAAACGATTGGATTGGATGATGAACATCAATATGTCACGATTTCGGGTGTAACTGCAGATTTTATTCCCAACTCTATGCTGGAAGAAACCGCTCCTGTTGTATGGATAGATATAAACAAATCATTGCAGTTTCGTTATTTTAGTATCCGGTTGAAGGCTGGAAATTTGAGTTCTTCTATGTCAGCATTAGAACAAAAATGGAAAGAGTTACTTCCGGATGCTCCGTTTCAATATCAATTTACGGATGAACGTATTCAGAAATTGTACAAGACAGAACTCCAGTTACAGCGTGCCTCACAAGTCGCTTCCATCGCTGCTCTTTTAATTGTATCGTTGGGAATAATTGGTTTGATTACATTGTCCATAAATTTGCGTAATAAAGAAGTAGGTGTACGCAAAGTTCTGGGAGCTTCACTATCACATTTAATTTTACTTTTCTCAAAAGAATTTTACATGATTTTTGTTTTGGCTTTATTAGTGACGATACCTATTAGTTATATACTTATGCATATCTGGTTACAAAATTATAGCAGTCGAATCGAGATTGACTTACTCACGTATTTGCTTCCACTGGGTTTTTTAACTTTATTATTGGGCACATTGATCATAGGTATAATATATCGTGCTACACGATTTAATCCGATTGAAAAATTGAGAGATGAATAAAAAAAACATAAGATGCTAACTAAAGTATACACCGATCAATTATCAGTCGGTGTATAAATATGGTGCTTGTAAGGCTTAAGATTTTGAGATGACTTCGAGCCTAATTTAAAAACAGTGCTCGATTCTCTATCTTTTCGTGAACTGTTATACCTGTAAATAAGCAACGCCAGAAAAATTCTTTTTACTTGAAATCCTTTGTTCCAAATGATATTTTTCCTTATTATCTACATAATTTTGTAAAACAACTTTCAGATTTTTAGGAGCTATAGAGCTATCAATTGCATCTTGACATTTATATAATATTTCATATGCGAGTCTTTCTTGTGTAAAATATCCTTTCTCAAATAGCTTATCCATTAAATTCTTTAATTGTTCTATTTCATTAGCGGTTGAATTGCTAAAGCTATCAATATCATGTCTGGAGTCCATTAACAAAAAAATGATTTTAAAAGCTTCTTTGTTTTCATCCAGCTGTTTGAGCTCATAAATCACACGATCACTACAAATAGTTTTAAACATCTTATAATTAAACTTTTGATGATCAATATCAACAGAATTAGGATAAACTACGCCAGCATTATAATCTAACACCTGTGTAAACACGAAGAGATCATGGGCATAAATACTCTTTATCTTGAAACTTTCTATTTTTTCAATAAAGTCATCTTCTTTTCCCATTAAAAATGAAACTTCTTCTGTAGATAGATTTTTTGCTGTCCGGAGTAGCATCATGCGGTATAGAATGATGATTTCAATTTCACTACACCGAATTTTGTACTCTTGAATTGTTGGGGGAGATTGCTTCTTTTTCATAATTACAATTTATATAGATATTCTATACAAAAAAAAGGAATAACTAGCAATATTCAAAATTTTTGTATATATAATAACAACATTTAATATATTTAGCTATACACATGAATAGAAAAATAAATATACTGTATGACAAAACTTGGAGAAATTCTAGCAAAAAAATCTGTCAATAAATCAATGGTAGCGCGCAAGACAGGATTAAGTAAAGCACGAATCAACGAACTCACCATGAATGATACGGCAAAATTAAGATTAGATGAAATGTATCTCATTGCGCTAGCAATTGATAGTGATCCGAATGAAATGATGCTTAAATTATGTGAAGACCTACGTCTAAAAGATTCAATTTAACCGTATCGAAGCGATGGCCAGTACCTAAAGACACATTTAAGTCCTACATGATTTTTGAGCTTAAATCATATAGCGGACTAAAACATTTGTACGATATTGGACGTAAACTGTTCGTTATCGTACAAGATTTAGCAGTTAAAAAAACATAAAAACTTAATATACAAATATTTGCACATTTGGCAATACAATTGTTTTCATGATAATAGACTCCTTATTATCATGATATAATGGGCTACCTAGAAAAATACAATTGTTATGTTCAGAAATAATCTTAAAATCGCTTGGCGGAATATTACAAAGAATAAACTCTATTCCATCATCAAAATTGGTGGATTTGCGTTTAGCGTATCGATCTGTATTCTCATTGTTTTATATATTAAACATGAAACGAGCTATAACAAATTTTATCCAAATGTAGATCGGATCTATCGCATTGTATCACAAATTCCAAATGGGGACGATGTGATGAGAGGATTATCTTTGACAGCTCCTTCTGCTCAAGCCATAAAAGATGAAGTTCCAGCAGTAGAACAAACTGGTCGTATATTGCCTAATCCACTTTTTGGCGCGGGCGGGAATCAATTGACCCTAGGTTCTAAACCTGACAATTATTATGACGATGGATTTGTTTATATTGACCAGTCCATTTTAGAGATGTTTCCTTCACCAATTATCTATGGACAACTGGCGCATGCCTTGGATAATCCCAATACCATTGTCATTACAAAAAGTAAAGCGGCCAAATATTTCAAGGATAATCCAGTTGGTCAACAAATATACCTCAACAATGATAAATCGAAACCCGACACGATAACGGCTATCATAGATGATATTCCAAGGAATTCAACGCTGTATGGCTATACATTTTTTATGTCTTTAGCCGGTGAGCCTTTTTATCCTGGCGAACAAAATAATTGGATGGCCACAAACTATACGGTGTATGTGAAACTGAAAAAAAATAGCGATCCAGTACATACGCAAGATATCATTCAAAAGGTGTACATAGAAGGCCATCTCATACCAGAAACATTGAAAGCAGGTGGTACAATTAAACCTTTCATTTATCAGTTAAAAATGACTTTACAGCATGCATCTGATATCCATCTGTATTCTTCAGGTATTCGTGACGATAAAGTGTCTACTCTCAATCGAGGAGACATTAAAATGATATGGGCATTTGCATCTATTGCTGGTTTTATCTTACTGATCGCTTGCATCAATTTTGTCAACCTTTCCACTGCAAATGCGGCGACTAGGGCGAAAGAAATTGGAATTCGTAAAACCATAGGTTCTGACCGAAAATCCCTCATTCGCCAGTTTATGGTAGAAGCACTATGCTATAGCTTGATCTCCTTGATCATAGGACTTTTATTAGCTTGGATATTATTACCTTTATTTAACAACCTTGCGAACAAAAGTTTGGATATTCCACTATTAAGCTGGTATTTTATACCAACACTGATCATTGCTTTCATATTTATTGGAAGCTTGGCGGGTATTTATCCTGCTCTTTATCTATCTGGCTTCAAACCCATTTCAGCATTAAAAAACAAACAGCAATCGAGTCCAAGAAGTTCTATGTTACGCAATGGTCTTGTCACTTTTCAGTTTGCGACCTCTATTATTCTTATCGTGAGTGCACTTGTTGCCAATCAACAGGTCAATTTTATTTTGAATAAAGATCTAGGATTCAGCAAAGATCAGGTCATCGTATTACGAGGAATCAGCACGTTATCCCAGGATTTGGGAA
Organism: Sphingobacterium sp. UBA6320; assembly: GCF_002440335.1. Classification (NCBI taxonomy): domain Bacteria; kingdom Pseudomonadati; phylum Bacteroidota; class Sphingobacteriia; order Sphingobacteriales; family Sphingobacteriaceae; genus Sphingobacterium; species Sphingobacterium sp. UBA6320. The sequence goes on from NZ_DJTA01000016.1 coordinate 52,965, forward strand.
GTTTAAAAAATGAACTAAAATCTCTTCCTTCCGTTGCTGATGTTTCTATAGGAGATTACTCGCCTGTACCTATCGATGGTGTGAAACGAAATGGGAACTCCTTTTCACTTGATGATAAAAAAGATGTACAACTTCCTAGAGGTGCACAATTCTGGCTTGTTGACGATAGTTATTTATCCACATTTGAATTGCGGTTGTCTGAAGGACGCAATTTCAATCCCACATTAGCTTCTGATAGTTCTGCGACTATTGTGAACAAAACACTTGTGAAACAATTGGGAATTGCTCATCCTATTGGAACAAAAATCAATAATGGTCAGGTTTTGACGATCATAGGTGTAGTGGACGACTTTATATTTGAATCATTAAAGGAGGAATCTGGACCAGTCGCTTTAGCTCTTGGAAATAGCCCTTCTTTGTTATCCATAAAAGTTAAAGCTGGCCACATGGATCAATCTCTTGCTCAGATCACCAAAGTATGGGATAAATTTTCTCCCAATCAAAAAATCAATTATAGTTTTTTAGATGAAGGTTTTGAAAGTTTATATCAGGATGTTGAACGGACAAAAAATATTTTCACCAGCTTTGCCTTTATTGCTATTTTCATAGCATCACTCGGGTTATTTGGACTCGCTACTTATATCACTCAACAGCGTACAAAAGAGATCGGAATCCGCAAAGTGCTTGGAGCAAGTAGTATGAGTCTTTTGAAACTGCTTTCCAGCAACTTCATAAAATTAGTATTTATTGCTATCGTAATTGCAGTTCCTATTTCTTGGTGGTCTATGAATACTTGGTTACAAGACTTTAACTATCGAATAGAGATCAATTGGTTATATTTTATATTAGCGGGTTTGTCAGCTATTCTTATTGCTATCGGTACCATCAGCTTCCAGACTTTAAAGGTTATTCGTACCAATCCTGTAGATAGCCTGCGTGATGAATAAGGGTGTCTAAAATAAAAAAGAGTTTAATGTTTGTTTCAAATCTCTTGTAAAAAGAGACTAATATGTTTATGTTATGCCGGCTATTCGATCATGAATAGTCGGCATTTTTTATAAGACAGTGATCGGTATTAGAATGTAAAATTGAGACCAATTACGATTGGCTTCTATCATATTCATGACCATATTGGATGGATAATAAGCAAAGTGATATACTATTAAATGGATTGACGTGAACTTTAAGGAGTAGGAAAGCTCTATTCATTTAGTCTATGGTAGACCATATGCTGACTTTAAACAGTTGTACGATACTGAACGAAAACTGTTCGCAATCGTACAATACCAATTGCTAATAAAACACATAACTGTTTAACAAACAACCATATAACACTTTGGCAATACGATTGTCTTCATAGGCATGAGGCATTATTATCTTGATATGATGCTCTTAATAAATAAATGTTATTGTTATGCTCGCAAATAATCTTAAAATCGCTTGGCGGAATATCACAAAGAATAAACTGTACTCCAGTATCAAAATTGGTGGATTTGCTTTTGGTATTGCTATCTGTTTATTGATTGTTCTCTATATTAAACATGAAACTAGTTACAATAAGTTGTACCCTGCTATGGAGAGGGTTTATCGTCTTGTTGTTCAGGCACCAGAAGGTAATAAAATCAATCGATGGGTATCTCTTTCTGCTCCTGGTGCGGCCACATTAAAAGATGAAATTCCTGCTATAGAAAGTTCGGGACGTATGCTTCCTAATCCTCAATTCGGTGCAGGTAGCAATCAATTGACTATTAATAGTTTGCCTGAAAGTCATTATGATGATGGATTTGTTTATATCGATCAATCCATATTGGACATGTTTCCCTCTCCTATGCAATACGGTCAATTGCAACATGCGTTAGATAAACCGAATACCGTGGTTCTGACAAAAAGTAAGGCAATTAAATATTTTAAAGGAAATCCTATTGGACAACAGATCTATTTAAACAATGACAAATCCAAGAGTTACACCATCACAGGGGTTATCGATGATATCCCTAGCCATTCTACATTATCTGGTTATGGTTTTTTCATGTCACTGGCTGGTGAACCATTTTATCCAGGTGAACAGCAGAAATGGACGAGCAATAATTATACGATCTATATCAAATTGAAGCCTGAAACAAATGTCAGCCTCGCAGAGCAAGAAATTTTCAAAACTTACATCTCCGGACATTATATTCCTGAACTGATCAAAGCTGGAAGAAAAGTTGGTCCTATCGTGAATCAAATTAAAATCAAGCTTCAAAATGCGCTGGATATCCACCTATATTCAGCAGACATCGAAGATGATCGCGTATCAACATTGAATCGTGGTGATATTCGTATGGTATGGACTTTTGCTGCGGTAGCTTTTTTTATTTTGTTGATTGCAGGTATTAATTTTGTCAACTTATCAACTGCTAATGCAACAAATAGAGCAAAGGAAATAGGTATTCGTAAGACTATTGGTTCGAGCAGGAATAGTTTGATCAGTCAATTTATGATCGAAGCATTAAGCTATAGCTTTCTATCTTTACTCTTAGGTGTTCTTTTAGCAAATCTGCTATTGCCACTTTTCAATAACATCGCTAATAAATCAATTCAGATGCCATGGTTCAACTGGTATTTCATTCTTTCATTGGTACTTGCTACTGTTATCATCGGTGTTGTAGCCGGTATTTATCCTGCGCTCTACCTTTCTGGTTTTAGACCTATCGCGGCATTAAAAAATAAATTAGTCGGTAACGTACGCAAACCCTCGCTGAGAAATGGTTTGGTCATTTTTCAATTTGCGACCTCCATTATTTTAATTATTGGAGCACTCATCAGTAATCAACAAATACAATATATCCTTCAAAAAGATCTGGGGTTTAGCAAAGATCAGGTGATCGTCCTTCGTGGATTGAATGCTGTCGACGATAAATTAAGCCCACTTAAACGTGAACTTTACGCCCTTCCTACTGTCAGCCATGTTTCTATTGGCGACTATTTGCCTGTTCCGATCGATGGAGCGAAGAGAAATGGTAATGCCTTTTGGTTGGATGGGAAGCGAGAACAAGACTTGGCAACACAGGGGCAATTCTGGAGAATAGATGAAGAGTATCTTGACACTTATGGAATTAAATTGATTGAAGGGCGTAATTTTAATCCGGAAATGGCTTCGGATAGTATGGGCATCATTGTCAATAAACAAATGATAGCAGAACTGGGCATAAAAAATCCGATTGGCTCAAAAATCACAAATGGGGAGACCTGGACGATTTTAGGTGTGGTCGATGATTTTATTTTTGAATCTTTAAAAGGTGAGGGCATTGCTCCTATCGGTTTGGTATTGCGCGATAGCCCTTCTCTGTTGTCCATTAAAGTACAGCCTCAACACATGGACGAAACATTGGCTTCGATCACCAAGGTTTGGAATCAGTTTAGTCCAAACCAAAAGATCAATTACAGTTTTATGGATGAAGGTTTTGAAGCTTTATATCAAGATGTAAAACGGACAAAAAATATGTTCACCTGCTTTGCTGTAGTTGCTATTTTTATCGCTTCACTGGGTTTATTTGGTTTGGTAACCTATATTACTCAACAGCGGACTAAAGAAATAGGTATTAGAAAAGTGCTTGGAGCGAGCCATATGAGCTTGTTAAAATTACTGTCAGAGGATTTCATAAAACTGGTGTTTGTCGCCATTGTCATTGCCATACCAATCGCTTGGTGGGCAATGAACCAATGGCTTGCTGATTTTAATTACAGAATTAATATCAATTGGGTATATTTTATTGTTGCTGGAGGATCTGCCATTTTGATCGCCTTATTGACCATTAGTTTCCAAACAATAAAAGTGATCCGTACTAACCCAGTGGATAGCTTAAGAAATGAATAGTTAAGCGCAACTAATGGATCTTCTGTTGGACGGAGAGATGTTTTCAATTCGTAAAAACATGTTGTCCATAACTGAACGTTTACTGTTCAATATTGAACAGTAATAACAGGTATAGAAACAATAACATACTGATAATTAGATTGTAATTAAAATGGCAAAGCAATTGTATTCTTTTATTTATAGAATAAAGACACAAATTTCATTTTTAATTATAAAAAAATAAGCGACATATGATCTTAAATGAAATCAAAATTGCATGGCGGAGCCTTTATAAGAACAAGGCTTTTTCCTTGTTAAATATATTTGGATTGATGTTAGGCTTTACTGGTTTTCTCTTATCCTATCAATATATTAATAGAGAAACAAATTATGATAAATGGAATCCGAATTATGATCAAATCTATTTGGTTGGACTAGCGGATAAAGGTGTTTTTTCGGATGAAACAAACGTCGTGCTTGCTCCTTTACTAAAAGAAAGTCTACCAGAAATCGTAACCGCTGGTCGAAAAATCAATTATAATTTTGGGACTTATCCGCTATTTGGTGAAAATACGGTATTGGTTAAAAATGCTGCAGTGATAGATTCGGCAGCTGCACATATTTTTCAAGTAGAAAATAAGACGGGCAGCTTATACAGAAGTAAAATACAAAATGAAGCTACCTTAGTAAAGGAGACTGTTGCACAAAAAATATTCAAAAAAGGTGATCTAAATTTTGATACTCCCAAATCCATTCCTGTTTTAAGTTTACAGCTGGATCAACATGAATTTATTTATGGAATAAGTAAAGATAATGGTCTTTCTTTGATTGATCATGATCTACTTGTTATAAAGGAACCTGAGGATGTGTTTGCTGGCGAAAACCCTTTTTCATACCAAACATATATTCAGGTAAAAGATGGAACAAATATTCCTGAATTGGTTAAAAAAATCGATGCCCTCTACCAAGACAAAATCGCTTCAAAAGTACAACCTCCGACTTTGATGAAAGGTGAAATTTACTTAGATCCTTTATCTCATTTGCATTTAAGACCTAAAACGGGTAGCAATACCCCTTATCTGATGCTCTGGATAATCGGAAGTATATCCATTATCATCCTGATTTTAGCTTCAGCTAATTTTGCCAATATGATCATTGCACAGGCTGATCGAAGAATCAAAGAACTGGCATTAAAAAAGATTTTAGGGAGTTCTCGTTGGGCTATCATTCGTCAATTACTTTTAGAGGTGTTTATACTCACCTTTATCGCGGCTGCCTGTAGCTTTATGATCCTGAATATAACAGGAAATATATTACAAAAATGGTTTAATGACGACTTGAAACAATATATATTAAATCAGGATACGCTATTATATCTGTCCATCGGAATCGTGGGTACAACCTGTTTATCCGGTATTTATCCTGCCTTTGTTCTTTCGGGATTCAAATCTGTTCATTTGCTAAAAGGTAAACTTAATCACACTCAGGGCAAAAGTATGCTCCAAAGCAGTTTGTTGGTCTTTCAAATCAGTGTAGCATTACTTTTTATCAGCGGGATGATTGTCATACATAGTCAAATCAACTATATGCAAACCACGGATAAAGGATTCGAACCTGAGCAAGTCATCAATTTTAAGGGCTTGGGGATGTATTATGATAATAAATTGGATGGTACTTACCAAAACTTAAAGGAAAGGCTGGAGCAAGATCCCAGTATCTTATCAGTAGCTTCGGCTACAAATATACCTGGAGAGGCAGAGCTTCCACTAACAGTACAATTTAAACATAATCACAAGCAACTTGATCTGGAACATATCGGAATTGATAAAAATTATTTTAATACGTTGAATATAGCTATACTAAAAGGAGATATACCTATTTCAATCAAACAACTTCTTCAGGACTCATCGTCACACTATGCTGTGATCAATGAATCTGCAGCAGCATTTTTAAATGTAGATCAACCTATCGGGGCTCAGATAGCAGGCTGTGATGTGAATTTTCAAATCGTCGCGGTAGTAAAAGATACAAAAGCCTACGGCTTTGAGAATAATGTTAAACCGACTGTCTACTCTTATAAAAATGAATGTGGAACAGTCAGACCTCAGGGCACATTAATGGTAAAAGCGGTCAAAGGAAAAGTTGATCAGGCTATTGAGATCGTAAAAAAAGAATGGCAACAAAATCCATCGACAAAGTCACTGCCTCTTGAATATGCTTTTATGGATCAACAATATGCTTTGTTGCACAAAAAGCAAGAAGAAATGCAGACTGCTTTTAATAGCTTTACTTTTTTGGCGGTTATCATTGCCGCTCTTGGTCTTTTTAGTATGGCTGCTTATCAAGTAACCGTACGTAAAAAGGAAATGAGTGTACGCAAAGTTTTAGGTGCTTCTGTCAAGACGATTTTCATACAGCTGAATAAGCCCTTTTTTCAACTTTTTGTTATTGGTGGATTAGTCTCTATTCCACTGACTTATTTGATCCTTAATAAATGGTTGGAAAATTTCGCTTACCGAATTGAACTGCAATGGTGGTACTTCACGATTGCCCTGGCAATTATTTTCATCATCATTTGTATTTCCATCGGCTACCAAACTCTAAGAGCAGCAAAAGCAAACCCGATAGATAGTCTAAGAAATGAATAGGGTATACATGATGTCAGGTATTGACCTAAGTACCGACTGAAATCGCGATAAAACAAGAACTCATTAGTAAGTATATAAAAAATGTTTTTGGCATTGTTAACAATTAAAAATAACCAACAAAAAGATAGATAAAATGATACAGCTAAAGCACTTATTTAAATGGTATAATGTTGGAAGTACTCGCTCATTTGTACTTAAAGATGTGAGTCTAACTATTGAAGAGGGAGAATTTATTTCGATCATGGGACCATCAGGTTCTGGAAAATCAACGTTGTTGAACATCATCGGTATGCTGGATGCTCCAGATGAAGGTGAGTACTTCTTTCAGGGTGAAAATGTTTTGGATCTAAAACAAAAGAAAAGAACACAACTTTTTCAATCGCACATGGGATATGTCTTTCAATCTTATCATTTACTCGATGAGATGACCGTATATGAAAATATTGAAACACCATTGATCTATAAAAACAAATCTTCGTCTGAACGTAAATCTATCGTCAGCGATTTATTAGATCGTTTTAACATCGTAGGAAAAAAAGATTTATTTCCTTCACAATTATCTGGTGGACAGCAACAAATTGTAGGTATTGCTAGAGCTTTGGCAGGTTCTCCTTCTCTCCTATTGGCTGATGAACCCACTGGTAATCTAAACTCTAAACAGGGGGAAGAAATCATGGAGTTGTTTCAGCAGCTCAATGCCGAAGGAGTCACCATCATTCAGGTGACACACTCTGAAAAAAATGCCACTTATGGTAAGAGAACCATCCACATGCTGGATGGTCAATTAAAGTAATTTTTTTAACCATATACCTAAATATATCCCTGCATATGCATCATTTGGCATATCGCAGGGATTTTTATTAAATTTGTATATGGATGAAAAAGAATTACAGGCTTTGGTACACCTATTGGATGATCCGGATCAACTTATTGCTGAGGAAATCGAAAATAAGCTTTTAAGTTTAGGTCCTGATATCATTCCATCTCTTGAAGAATATTGGGAATCTGCATTTGATCCTTATATCCAGGAGCGTTTAGAAAAAATTATCCACGCGATACAATTTGATCAAACAAAGAGTGAACTTTTAGTTTGGAAAATGAGCAACTCATTTAACCTTCTAGAGGGCTTATTGATTATCAACAGCTACCAGTACCCATCTTATAATAATAATCTCATACGCATTACCATAGAGGAGTTAAAACGAGAGATATGGATGGAACTGCGCTATGAAATGACTCCTTACGAAAAGGTATCCTTGATAAATTATATTTTATTTGAAAAATTTGGTCTTTCAGGAAATACAAATGACTATCATAATCCTCAAAATTCGTTTATTGGAAGGGTGCTGGAATCCAAAAAGGGGAATCCTTTGACACTTTCTTGTATTTATAGCATCATTGCTCAAAAATTAGATATCCCGATTTTCGGCATTAATCTGCCTAAACATTTTATTTTATCTTATTTAGCTGAGAACCAAACTGAGGATCATTTATTGTTTTATATCAATGCCTTTAATAAGGGGCAAGTGATGCAAAAAGCCGATGTGATTTCATTTCTGAAACAGCTTAATCTTCCACTATCAAAAGAATTTATGATGCCTTGTGATAATGTAATGATACTAAAAAGAGTATTACGAAATCTGATCACTGCTTACGAACACAATGAAAGTGTCAGCAAGAAACAAGAAGTCGAAATACTCTTTAAACTCTTAGCGGAATAGGAAATTAGAAATCTTCTTCAGGTCCTCTTGCATCCAATGATAAGGCAACGGGTGTCAATGTATATTGTTTGATCTTATTTGGAGCTACATTACCTGTATCATTAATTAAGAAACGGGAAACAATTTTTGTATCTCCATCGGCTACATAAAGGTATTTTGCTCCATCGCGATTGTCTATCGCAACATCCAATGGTTTTACTAAACCAGTTGCGCTACCTGTAATAATACGTGTGGGTTCAATTGCACGATCACCTGTGGCCGATAATAACGAAGAAGCTTTTTCAAACAATAAGATCCGACCAACTTTTGCGTTTCCTTCAGTTCCTGCTGTATAACAGGCTACCGCCAATAAATCTTGGCGTGCCGAATAACTAAATCCTCTCACTTCACCCTGATTTGCGATCGTTAAAACCGCTTTTGGTGGAAATTGAGTTGCTGTTAAAACTGAATCTGCAGGAAGATTTTTTCTCAATATATCTCGAAATATGGCTATTCCTCTCTTCTCCCCTGTGACTGACATTAATAAATCGGCATTATCTTCGGTGTTCTTAAAAGCCATCGTCCAAGGAGTAAGTGTTCCTAAGGCTATTTCCTGAGATCTTTTAGCTTTTCCTCTGAAATTTCCAGGCTTTTGAAATAAGTAAATATGTGAAGGATTGGATCCAGCACCAAGATTAGACACGTACAGATTTTCAGAACCCTTATTATAATGATAGGCTAAGCCCGTCACATTTCTCAATAAACCATTTGAAATTAAGCCTTTATAAGCAGGAGCTCCGGTCTTTGCATTTACAGACATGACTTGAATACTTGTATCATTTACCGAGCCAGCACCATTAGCACTGCTTTGAAAAATAAACTTTGCAATTGGACTAAAGGATATTGCAGCTCCGCCTTTTATTCCTGAATTATAGGATAAAGCGGGTTCAAAAGTTAAAGTATCGGCACGATCGATGATATCAATATTATTGTAGGGAGGCCGAGATTCGTCCAATTGAAATTCGGAAAAAGAGATATAAAGTCTGGAAACGGAAATCTTTGCCAATGCTGGTTCATCATCTTCTCGAACACAAGAAGTTAAACATGTTACAATCGCAAAAAAAAGAAGCGTTATATATACTGATAGTGATTTCATTTTTAATCTGATATAGGTACAAATCTACAAATATGCTCGAATATAAAGATAAAAAAAGAGAGATTCAGTGTGTGGCAATAAATTCTATTTCTCAAATATTTGTTAGTTCAGTACTTTTTGAGTAAAATTGCCAAACTTTTATCAGTAAAATAGCAATGGAAGAGAAGGAGTTCATCAGAGAAAAGTTAACATTACCTAATGAGGGCAAGAATTTGCTTTTACACTCATGCTGTGCACCCTGTGCTGGTGAAGTAATGGAGGCTTTAATCAGCTCGGATATCAAATTCACGATCTATTTCTACAATCCCAATATTCATCCTCGTAAAGAATATGATTTGCGGAAAGAGGAAAATATTCGTTTTGCAGAAAAACATCATATTCCTTTTATCGATGCCGACTACGATGTTGATCACTGGTTTGATTTGGCAAAAGGAATGGAAAACGAACCTGAGAAGGGTATTCGTTGTACGATGTGTTTTGATATGCGCTTTGAGAAAACAGCAGAATATGCTGCTGCAAATGGATTTGATGTGATTTCAAGTTCACTTGGAATCTCCCGTTGGAAAAACATGGATCAAATCAACGATTGTGGTGTTCGTGCTGCATCCCGTTACGAGGGTATGGATTATTGGACATTCAACTGGAGAAAGAAAGGTGGTGCCATTCGAATGTTAGAAATTTCTAAAAAAGAACGTTTCTATATGCAAGAATACTGTGGCTGTGCCTACTCGTTACGAGATACCAATCGATGGAGAATGGAGACTGGTAGAGAAAAAATAGAACTAGGTAAAAATTATTATGAATAACTGCTTGCTGAAAAGCATATAAATGAATCCAAATTGAAATATATTTTTAAAAAAAGTTTCAATTCTAACTTATTTATATATACCTTTGCAGGCTCAAATGCAAGATTGTGAAACATCTAAAACAATACAGAATACCGTTTTCGGGGCTAAATGCAGGGAAGCACAATTTTGAGTTTGAAATAAATAAAAAGTTCTTTGATTGTTTTGAGCATTCCATTGTTAAAGATGGTCATCTAACAGCAAATGTCGAATTACAGAAGCAAGAGAATCTGCTTATTCTGAATTTCACAATTGTTGGCGATATCCAATTGACATGCGATATTTGTTTAAGCGAGTTTCCATCGCCAATAACAGTAAAAGAACGGATATTAGTCAAATTCACAGCTGAAGACTGGACTGATAATACAGAAGAAGTATTGGTATTATCTAAAAGCGATCATGAGCTAGACCTGACTGAATTGTTATATGAATATATCAATTTAGCTGTCCCTTTGTTTACGAAATGTAGTGATCAAGGAAGAAATATTACTTGTGATCCTGAAATGTTAGCACATATATCTATTGAGCAACCAAAGGAAGATCAAGCAGAAGAAGAAAACATTGACCCACGTTGGGCCGCATTAAGAAATATTAAAAATAACTAAAACAGAAATACGAGATGGCACATCCAAAGCGTAAGACTTCTAAATCAAGAAGAGACAAAAGAAGAACACATTATAAAGCAGACAGACCTAGCTTAAGCATTTGTAAAGAAACTGGTGCAGTTCATTTACCACATCGTGCATACACTGTAGATGGTAATTTGTACTACAACGGTAAATTAATCATTGAAAATACAGCTGTTGTCTAACTTAGATCTTTCAGAACATAAAACATCCCAAAATGAGTATAATTTTCAAATTATACTTTAATTTGGGATGTTTTTTGCGTATTATTGACTTGAAAAATAATCACGAATGAAGATTGGTTTAGATATTTTAGGTGGCGATTATGCCCCTAAAGCAACAATATTAGGTGCTATAGAAGCTCAACAACTCTTATCAGAGGATCAAAAACTTGTTCTTTTTGGTGATGAGGAAGAGACGAAGATACTTATTGAGAAAGCGGGGGGTAATCCTTCAGACTTTGAATATATACATGCACCCGAGAATATCAGTATGGGTGAACACCCTACTAAAGCGATTACACAAAAACCCAATTCTAGTATAGCCAAAGGCTTTGAATTGCTAAAAAATGGGGAAATTGACTCTTTTGCATCTGCCGGCAATACTGGTGCGATGCTTGTCGGATCAATTTTTAGTGTAAAAACAGTACCCGGCGTACTAAGACCTGCTATCACGACAATTGTACCCAAATTAAAATCTGGTTTTGGATTACTGCTTGATGTCGGTGCTAATGCAGATTGTAAACCCGAAATGCTTAATCAATTTGCCATTTTGGGAAGTTTGTATTCGCAGCACATGTTTGGCATCCCTTCGCCAAAAGTGGGTTTATTAAACATCGGTGAAGAAGAAGAAAAAGGAAATATCCTAACCACAACCACCTATCCCCTTTTAAAAAGTAATGATCGCATTAACTTCATCGGAAATGCTGAAGGTCGAGATCTGTTTTCAGATATTGCTGACGTATATGTTTGTGATGGTTTCACAGGGAATGTTGTGTTAAAGCTAGCAGAATCATTTTACGTAGTAACTTTGAAAAAAGGATTCAAGGACGAATTCTTCGATCGATTCAACTACGAGCAATATGGAGGCAGTCCTGTTTTGGGAGTAAATGCTCCTGTTATAATAGGCCATGGAATTTCGACTCCTCAGGCTATTAAAAATATGGTTTTACAATCTAGAGATATGATCCAGTCAGATTTTATTGACAAAATCAGATCTGCTTTTAATTAAATTTTATGTCAAAAATTCATGCTGCAATTACAGCAGTGGGGGGATATGTACCTGATTATATCCTCACAAATAAAGAGCTGGAAACTATGGTTGAAACCAATGACGAGTGGATTGTATCTCGTACAGGTATCAAAGAACGTAGAATCTTAAAAGGAGAAGGTAAAGCGACTTCAGACCTTGCTGTACCTGCGGTACAACAATTATTGGAAAAAAGAGGAATAGCTGCCACAGATATTGATTTAATCATCTTCTGTACGAGTACTCCTGATATGCTTTTTCCAGCTACAGCCAATATCTTAGCAGATAAAATTGGGGCTAAAAATGCTTGGGGATATGACCTACAGGCTGCTTGCTCTGGATTTCTTTTTGGATTGACAACAGGTGTTCAATTTATTGAATCTGGAAAACACAAAAAAGTATTGGTAGTCGGTGCTGATAAAATGTCTTCGGTGGTAAATTACGAAGATCGTAATACTTGTATTTTATTTGGCGATGGTTGCGGTGTGGTATTATTGGAACCTAATACAGAAGGAATGGGTATTCAGGATAGTATCTTGAAAACTGATGGCTCTGGTGGCCAATATTTAAATATCAAAGGTGGTGGTTCATTAAACCCTGCATCGCATGCTACTGTAGACGCTGGTTTGCACTACGCTTATCAAGAGGGAAAAACAGTATTTAAATTTGCTGTTACGAATATGGCGAATGTGGCTGCTGAGGTTATGGAAAAAAATAATCTTAAGGCTTCAGATATTGCTTATTTAGTACCCCATCAAGCAAACAAGCGTATTATCGATGCGACTGCTGAACGTGCTGGTCTACCCGAAGAAAAGGTCATGATTAACATCCAGAAATACGGTAATACAACAAGTGCTACAATTCCTTTATGCTTATGGGAATGGGAAAGTAAATTGAAAAAAGGTGATAACCTGATTTTAGCGGCTTTCGGTGGTGGATTTACTTGGGGATCAATATACTTAAAATGGGCTTACTAACTACAAATATTATTTTGTAGCTTTGAAGGCTGTTTTAAGAATTTTAAAAATTAACACTAAAATATTTAACCTGCATAACTATGGGTATGGACATTAAACAAATTCAAGACTTGATTAAATTCGTTTCAAAATCAGGTGTGAATGAAGTAGCAATCGAAGAAAAAGATTTCAAAATTACGATAAAAACGAATCAGGAGCCTACATATGTAACAGCTTCGGTTCCAGTTGCAGCAGCACCAGTGGCTCCTCAACCTGCAGCCGTTGTTCCTGTCGCAGTTTCTGAGGAATCTAATTTTATCACTATCAAATCTCCAATGATCGGAACTTTTTACCGTTCGGCGGGACCAGGTAAGCCATCATTTGTAAATGCTGGTGATGAAATCAATACTGGTAATGTATTGTGTATTATTGAAGCAATGAAATTATTCAATGAAATTGAATCTGAAGTTTCAGGTAAAATTGTTAAAATATTGGTAGAAGATGCTCAACCAGTTGAGTTCGATCAACCATTATTCTTGGTAGATCCTAGATAAACAGTCGTCAATATTTTTATTGTCGATCCACATGAGCACACATTAACTGTGCACTCATACCTCAAAACTTACAGAAAATACAATGTTTAAAAAAATATTAATAGCTAATAGAGGAGAAATCGCTTTACGCATTATTCGCACTTGCCGCGAAATGGGTATTAAAAGTGTAGCTGTTTATTCAACAGCTGATAAAGATAGTTTACACGTTCGTTTTGCGGATGAAGCTGTTTGTATCGGTCCTCCTGCCAGTAAAGATTCTTACTTAAACATCCCCAATATTATCTCGGCTGCAGAATTAACAAATGCAGATGCGATACACCCTGGATATGGTTTCTTAGCAGAAAATGCGCGTTTTTCAGCGATATGTGCACAGTATGGTATCAAATTTATTGGTCCAACTTCGGAACAAATTGAGAAAATGGGCGATAAATCACAAGCAAAAGCAACCATGAAGGAAGCTGGTGTACCTACGGTGCCTGGTTCAGATGGTCTTTTAAGCTCATTGCAAGAAGGTATTAAACTTGCTAAAGAAATCGGTTACCCTATTATCATTAAAGCTACGGCTGGTGGTGGCGGTAAGGGTATGCGTATTATATGGAAAGAAGAAGAATTTGAACATGCTTGGGATTCTGCTCGTCAGGAATCGGCTGCTGCTTTCGGTAACGACGGTATGTATTTAGAGAAATATGTAGAAGAGCCAAGACATATTGAAATTCAAGTAGTAGGTGATCAATATGGTACTGTGTGCCATTTATCGGAAAGAGATTGTTCTATTCAACGTCGTCACCAAAAATTATTGGAAGAGGCTCCTTCTCCTTTCATAACACCTGAGCTACGTCAGAAAATGGGCGAAGCTGCAATCAAAGGCGCTAAGGCTGTTAACTATGAAGGTGCAGGTACGGTGGAGTTTTTAGTTGATAAAAATCGTAACTTCTACTTCATGGAAATGAATACACGTATTCAGGTGGAGCACCCGGTAACGGAAGAAGTCATTAATTTTGATCTGATCAAAGAACAGATCAAAGTCGCTGCCGGCATTCCTATTTCTGGTAAAAACTACGAACCTACGATGCATGCGATCGAATGTCGTATCAATGCTGAAGATCCATTTAACAACTTCCGCCCGTCACCAGGAAAGATAACTAATTTTCATTCACCTGGGGGGCATGGGGTACGTATCGATACGCACGTATATGCTGGTTACACGATTCCTCCATATTATGACTCGATGATTGCTAAGGTAATCTGTGTGGCGCAAACACGTGAAGAAGCTATCTCGACAATGGAAAGAGCTTTAAGCGAATTCGTTATCGAAGGTATTAAAACTACAATCCCTCTTCATTTGCGATTAATGCGTGATCCAAACTTCAGAGCAGGTAACTTTACAACTAAGTTTATGGAAAGTTTTGACCTTTCAGAAGATCATATATAATAAAATTATCTTTACATAGATAAAAAATACCATTCTTTTCAATAAGAATGGTATTTTTGTTTACAAACAATTTTTATGAGTACTACAGAACGGAAAAGCCTAGTCGAATCTATAAAAGATAAAGGAAAAAATTTAGAAGCAGAAATGTCATTCTTTGATCATCTCGAAGTACTGAGATGGCATTTGGTGCGTTCGGTGATTGCGATTTGTATTTTTGCAGGTTTATCATTTACTTTCTATGATTTCGTTTTCAACGAGATCATCATGGGACCCAAAAATTTGAATTTCTGGACATACAGAATGATGTGTATCGTTGGGAACAAGTTTAATATTGATGGGTTCTGTGTGGAACATATTCCGTTCAATATTATCAATACCGAATTAGCGGGACAGTTTATGTTGCAAATCAACTCTTGTTTGCTCATGTCTTTATTAATGGGATTTCCTTATATTTTATTTGAAATTTGGCTTTTTATTAAACCTGCACTAACAGATATCGAACGAAGATCGGCTCGCGGATTTGTCTTTTATGCAACCTTATTGTTTGTATTAGGAGTTTTATTTGGATATTACGTCGTGGTGCCTTTATCGGTCAATTTCTTAGCTAATATTTCTTTAAGTATTGAAATCACCAATCAGATTACTATAGACTCTTATCTATCAACAATAGCGACTTTATCATTAGGTTGTGGTATTGTATTCTTACTACCAATATTGATCTTTATTCTTTCAAAATTAGGTATTATGACTCCAGAGTTTATGCGCGCTAGTAGAAGATATGCAACTGTAATTATTTTGGTTGTTGCAGCGATTATCACTCCTACTGCTGATGTCATCACGATGTTGACCGTGGCTACTCCGATGTTCCTTCTATACGAAATTAGTATCTTAGTATCGGCTAAGGTGAAAAAACAAAAATTAGCACAAGAAAAAAACAATATATAATGAGTACGTTAAAAACAATTGCAATAGGAAGTGATCATGCAGGTTTTGAATACAAAACAGCTATCGTAGCTTTATTAAAAGAATTAGGTTACGAAGTAAATGATTTTGGACCATACAACAGCGACTCGGTTGATTATCCAGATTACGCTCATCCTGTCGCAAGTGAAGTTGAGGATAAAAAAGCAGAATTAGGTGTATTGATTTGTGGCAGCGCCAATGGCGTAGCTATTACAGCAAACAAACATCAGGGGATACGTGCTGCAATCGCTTGGTTGGAAGAAATTGCAGCTTTAGCACGTCAACATAACGATGCAAATGTAATATGTATACCCGCTCGATTTATCGACCTAGATCTTGCTAAATCAATCGTAAAAACATTTGTGACAACTGATTTTGAAGGTGGCAGACATGCAACTCGAGTTAATAAAATGGCCTGTGGTTGTTAATTTAACATAATTTAATAAGCGGGGAAGAGGTACATATACTTTTTCTCCGTTTTTTTTGTTCTATTTGTTCTAAATGAAAAAACAATGAAAAAATTATTTAGTTTAATTTGTCTTATTTCTTCTATCTATAGCTGTGCCGTAGCCCAAAACCCAGCGGCCAAGTATGCTAACTTGATTACTGAAGAATCGTCAAAAAAACATCTTACCATTCTAGCATCGGTAGATTTTGAGGGACGTGGCACGGGTCAAAAAGGTGGCAGGCTGGCTACTGAATACATTGCAAATGAATTTAAAAAATTGGGATTAAGTGCACCGGTTGATGGTAAATATTTTCAACCTGTGAGTTTATTGAAAAATAGTTATCAAGTTAAAAATTTCAAAATTGATGGACGCCCTTTTGTTAATGGACAAGATCTACTGGCATTGGGTAATAATGAACTAAAATCCATCAATGATAATGAAATTATTTTCATTGGTTATGGCATCGATGACCCTAAATATTCGGATATTAAAGGCCTTGATCTGAAAGATAAGGTCGTACTGCTACTTAATGACAAAGAACCTGTTGATGAAAAGGGGAAATCTGTCATTACTGGAACATCTAAACTATCAGAATGGTCCACCGTCCGCAATAAGAAAATCAGAGAGATTTTGAAACATAAGCCTAAATTAGTATTAGCGTATACAGAGGATCTTGGCACATGGTTAGAAAATGCTGGTGATCGTGCTACTGAAGGTCGCTTCAATTTAGCTCAGGATCAAGCCGCTCCTGAAACCAATCCAATGCCAATCGTAGTCAATATTACAGACCATTTAGCAAATTATATTCTGAATCAAGGAAAAACTAGTCTTGCAAATATCACGGCTAAAATAAATCGCAATCAAAAACCACAATCTTTTGCGATCAAGACAGTTATTAATACGCAATTGGGTATAGTAACAGAACAATTCACAGATCCAAATGTATTGGGTCTGCTTGAAGGATCTGATCTAAAAGATGAAATCATTGTGATTGGTGGACATTATGATCACGATGGTAAGAGTGCCAATGGTACAATCTTCCCAGGAGCCGATGACAATGCGTCTGGTACTACTGCAGTGTTGGAACTGGCGAGAGCTTTTAGCCAAGCGAAAGCTGAAGGTAATGGTCCTCGAAGAAGTATATTATTCATCACTTATGCTGCCGAAGAAAAAGGATTATTAGGTTCTAAGTATTATACTGAAAATCCAATTTTTCCACTGAGCAATACGGTTACCTGTATTAATATTGATATGATCGGCCGTATTGATAATAAACATTTAAATGGTAATCATAACTATATACATGCTATTGGAGCAGATAAATTAAGCTCAGAATTGGCTACCATCAATAAAGAAGCGAATGCTAAGTCTAGCCAGTTGGAACTGGATTTTATGTATGATGATCCTCAAGATCCTATGCGATTATATTATCGTTCGGACCATTATAATTTTGCAAAGAAAGGTATACCTTCTATTTTTTACTTCTCTGGCTTACACCCTCATTATCACACACCGGATGATACTGTGGATAAAATTAATTTCCCTATTATGGTTAAAAGAGAGAAGTTTATTTTTCAAACTGCATGGGATGTTGCAAATCGTGATAAAAAACCTGCGGTAGATAGTCAAAAAGAATAGTCTTAAAATACGATAACATTTGAAAGTGGCTCCGAAGGAGGCCACTTTTTTTATGGCTAATATTATTTATTTGATGTACTATGGCTTTAGCGTGCACGTATCGATCTTGACTACCAGTTGACAGCCTCCTGAACTAATCATTTAATTGTATATTGAAGATATCATCTGTAAATCACCTCTTTAATAGTACCTCTTATGCATAGCTGTTTGGTCAACCACGAGCAAAATACCGACGAGTTGTTAAAAATAAGTTAATTAATAACCTTTACATAAAAAATCAATTATCTTAGAGAGCAATAAACCAACCTTTACCCTAAGATCAATTATGAAGCTATATCTAATCGTATTGCTATGCTTATTTTTTAATTATGCCTTTTCCCAAAATTCTGGAAGTTTGAGTGGTACTGTCGTTGATCAAGACAATAAACCTCTTGAAAAGGCTACCGTTTCTATTCTGATGCAACAAGATTCAGCTGTACTCTCTTATTCTTTAAGCAATGGGAAGGGGGAATTCAACTTTGTTAAGCTTCCTGCGAATAAAAAATTGATCTTATACATTTCTCATATCAACAGCAATAACCATCATCAAGATATTGTATTGGCTGTTGAAGAAAAAAAACAATTAGATACAATCAAACTTGGAGGTAAGCTTTTAGATGAAGTAGTCATATCAGTAGCTCCCCCTGTTCGGATGAATAAAGATACTCTTGAATACAATACTGATTTTTTTAAAACAAGACCAAATGCTAACGCCGAAGAACTTTTAAAGCAGCTACCTGGACTACAAATCAATATGGATGGTACTATTTATTATCAAGGTAAAGAGGTGTCGCAAGTAAAAGTAAATGGAAAAGATTTTTTTGCAACCGACCTACGCATAGCAACTCGAAACCTAGATGCTTCTCTTATTAAAACGGTACAAGTATATCGTGATAAAGGTGAATCCAAAAAGATAGTGGAAGATGAAGAAAAATTGCCAATCACCATCAATCTAAAATTCAAAAAAGATTTTCTCAAAGCTAGTTTTGGCAAATTATATGGGAGTGCGGGTACTAGAGATCGCTATGAAGCTGGGGGACTATTCAATACTTTTCGAGATACACTACAAGTGAGTTTTATCGGTTTTGGTAATAATATCAATCGGGAAAGTTTCGACTATAATGAACTTAATCAACATGGTGGACTGGGAAGATCCGAAAATTATGGGTTTAACGATTTTGGCGGACGAAATTATAATGGAAAAGCAAATGATATAGCAGCAGGATTTAACCTCAATAATGACTGGGGGAAAAAAAGTAAGCTAAATATCATGTATATGTTAAAATACAAGAAAGAATAAGGACAAAATACCGGAAATCAAACTGCTCTTTTTGACAATGTCGAACAATTTAATGAAAATGAATATAATACGTACAACAATTCATTATCACATAATGTCAATTCTCTTTTTAGATATAGGATGGATACTACCGCCTATTTTGAGTTTATCCCTAAGATTTCGATCACCAATAATGATGGACATAGTGATAGTTGGATGAGGACGTATACAAAAGAGAACTCGTTAAACTATAGTATCAATAACAACAAGACCGAGAGGTCTAATTTCAACTATGATCATGGGTTTTATATTGAAAAACTATTACATAAAAACCATATTATCTCATTAAGAAATAACATCAATATTAGAAATGATAAAGAAGAAGAAAACGGAAATCAATGGACTCAAATTTTTCAAAACCCAGTTCCAAGTTCTAGTTTATTTGAAAACAAAAGGAAAAACGAAAAATCAAATAGTACCAATACTTTTCTAGGATATAATAATAAAAGTATTGAAAAATTAAATTTTGACTTTTACATTTCTTTTAACACAATTGAGCAAGGCCCACAAGAAAGTATATACTATGATCGGGATAGTACAGGCATCGTACATGGTGAACAATTTGAGAATAGCTATCGGTTTAAATCGGAAGAATATATATCTGGAATTAAATTCTTTTGGAAACCCGTCAAAAAATTATTCGTAAATTTTGGCACTGCCTATGCAATTAAAGATAATCACTTTAATTTATTGAAGATTAATGAGCGAAAATCGACATCCAATGGATATTGGCTTCCTAATATTAATATCCGATTTCATGATTTTGATGTCTCTTGGTCAAAAGATCTGGAGTCACCAGCGACATATAGAACTCAGGTTGTGACAGATACTTTGAATCCGCTGATAACCCGATTACCATCTTTTTTTTACGAAAATATTCTTCGGCAAAATGCTAGATTCTCCTTTAATAAATACAAACAAAAATACCAGGTCGGTATTCATATCAATATAAATTATAAAGATAAAAGTGAAGGCTACAAAAGTTGGAGAGATGTATCTAATGGTCACTATACGGTCCAATCATTTCAAGCTAGATCTACAAGTAACCAAAGCTTTTATCTCTATGGAAGATACAATTTTAAATCAGGAAAAGATTGGACTTTTTATATTTCTCAAAATACTAGTTTATACACTTATCAGCAATATGCGTCTATCAATAATGTGGATAATAAATTAACAAACCTAGGTATAAATCTGACGCAAGAATTTTCTATTACTTGGAAAAATCTAATTGGTTTTACACCGAAATACACGTATAGCTGGAATAAATCCATGAACTCTGTTAAAAACAATCCTGACTTTCTAGAGAATGCTTATGAAACTCACAAAATCGGAGCGGGACTAAATATAAATCCTTTAAAAGGATTTTCTTTGGAAACTTCTTATTCTTTGGAAAATAGAGCAAGTGGTTTAAATGAAAGAGAAAATTATCATATCTTAAATTCATCTTTTTATTATACCCTGAAAAATAATTCTCAAATTAAGTTAACAGGTTTTGATATATTAAATCAAAATAGACAAAACTATTGGGGCAACAGCGGAAATACAACTTATTTCCAAAATACTATTACTTTGAGACAATACTTTTTATTGGGATATATTTATAAATTTAAAGTAACGAAATTGAAAAATTAAACAAACATGGTTTTGATTTGTTGAAACTATAGCAAATATATTAAATATGGCATTTGTAGATTACTATAAAGTACTAGGTATTGAAAAAACCGCATCTACTGATGATGTGAAAAAGGCGTATCGCAAATTAGCGCGAAAATATCATCCTGATCTTAATCCTAACGATGAGGCTGCGAAACAAAAATTTCAGGAAATCAATGAGGCAAACGAAGTGCTTTCAGATAGTGAAAAGCGTAAAAAGTACGATCAATATGGAGAAAACTGGCAACGTGGTGAGGAATATGAGAAAGCACAGCAGCAGTATCGTCAATCGGGAGGCAATACCTATGGTGGATCTCAAAGCTACTCAGGTAATTTTGACGATGGACAATTTTCTGATTTTTTTGAACAAATGTTTGGTAGCAGAGCCGGTGGTGGAAGAAGAAATAATTTCCGTGGTCAGGATCTGAATGCCGACTTAGAGTTGACACAACAACAAGCGTACACCACGCATGCACAGACCTTTACCATTAATGGAAAAAATATCCGCATCACCATCCAAGCTGGTATGGAAGATGGTCAAAAAATAAAACTAAAGGGTCTTGGTAGTGAGGGACTCAATGGAGGGCCCAAAGGCGACCTTTACATCACTTTTCACATTGTTCCCGACCCGAAGTTCAAGAGACAGGGAAATGATCTGTATACGTCTTTAGATATTGATTTATACACCGCTATTTTGGGAGGTGAGGGTATTCTTGAGACATATGGTGGTAAAGTAAAACTTAAAATTCATCCGGAAACACAAAACAATGCCAAAGTAAGATTAAAAGGAAAAGGTTTCCCTATCTATAAAAAAGAAGGTGAATACGGTGATTTATATGTCACTATAAATATTGTTATCCCGACTAATCTAACGGATAAAGAAAAGGAACTATTCCAACAATTAGCTGATCTAAAAAAATAATCTCATGGAACGGACTCTTATAAAATTATCGGATTACTGCCTTTCAGGGAAAGCTGAAATCACGTTTATTGACACGCTAAATGAATATGGTCTTCTGCACATTATCATTGAACAAGAGGAAAAATATATCGAAGAAGATCAACTTAAAGATTTGGAAAGATTTTCGGATTGGTATTATGATTTGGATGTCAATCCCGCTGGTATAGAGGTTGCCCATCATCTTATTCAAAAAGTAGAGGCACTTCAACATGAATTGTACCGATTAAAAAAACAGCTTAAATCTTGGGACTCATAATTCCAAGATT
Organism: Sphingobacterium sp. UBA6320; assembly: GCF_002440335.1. Taxonomy (NCBI): domain Bacteria; kingdom Pseudomonadati; phylum Bacteroidota; class Sphingobacteriia; order Sphingobacteriales; family Sphingobacteriaceae; genus Sphingobacterium; species Sphingobacterium sp. UBA6320. The sequence continues at coordinate 75,279 of NZ_DJTA01000016.1, forward strand.
TAAGCTGTATTGGTCAATGCTTATCATGGTCTAAATGATCATCGTTAACAACTACTTCCTTTCGCCAAATAACACGATGCTGCAGATCTGTTAATTCTAACTGATATATTCCTTTACAAACAACAAAAGATCCATATGATTGGCCTGGCTGTAGAAGTCTATAGATGATTAGTTTCGTTGCGCCATCGCCATTTTGCAAAAAACCTTTCATCAATGTGTAATTTTCTCGTTGAATGAAATCAGTTGGGATTTTATAATCAAAATGACCTCTACTACTATCATCAGGACAAAGAATCTCCGTGCGGCTAGGTGTAAAAATATAATGCTGACTATACATGGCGGCATTTGAAATGGCAAGATCTTCTATTTGATCAAAATGATCATTATATCTGTCCGGAATAATATAGATCAAGCTTACATACTCTTCTTTTCCTAATTCCTGCTTAAAGGGAATTATAGCATGATAGATCTTACGTCTTTTAAATGTAGTTATTTGATAATAATATTTTCCTTCTTCAGTTCTTTTAATTGAAAATCCATCTTTGGAGATTAAATTTTTTGTATTTTTAAAACGTTCGCTAGTTTTATTATTGATTAAACTAATCAATCTGAATGTGCTATCACCAGTACTCTGCCCACTAAATAAAACAGTATAGCCAGAAGTGGAATAACCGAGTTTCTGGATGAGCTGCTTATCACTTTTTGACAGATGACCGGTCTGCAATCCAATTTTTGTCTTTTTATCATAATTTAAGAAATGATTCCCCACATATACCGACATATTGCGGTCAACATTAACAAAATATTCATCCCCCTCGACTATAAACCCTTTGGGCGTAAACTGATAGGATGATCGGCATGAAATCAAGACGATCACTGTAAATAATATAACAAGAATTTTCATGATATGTCAAAAATAAAGCTCCCTGGAAGGAGCCTTTAAGTTTATTGAATGATTGTGTTTAATCGGATGGGCAATGTGTAAGCAACGCGCACAGTATGTCCGTTTTGAATGCCAGGCCTCCATTTTTCAGGATAATTTTTAATGACATCAACTGCCGCCTGACCGGTTCCATACTTTAAATCCTTTTTAATTTCTACATTGGAAAGGCTTCCATCCTTTTCAACAATAAAACTAACTTCTACTACACCGTTTATTCCGTTTTTCAATGCTTCGGAAGGATAGCTATAATGAGCACCAATATATTTCATGAATTCTCCCATGCCCTGAGGGGGATTAGGTTTTACTTCGACAGCACTAAATATGGTATTTGGTCCTGGATTACTATCTTCTTGAACTGTTGATGAGCTCTGCAAAATGTATTTTTGATTGCTATCATGAGATACCTGATCTTTAGTGACTATAGGAGGAGGAAATTTGACATGATCGATTTTAATTGGAAGTGTAAATGCAACACGTACGGGCTTTCCTTTGTGAATTCCTGCTTTCCATTTTTTCCCATTTTTAACAACGGCTTCAGCTGCTGGAGCAGATCCAAATCCTAAATCATTTTTTGCTTTCACATGGGTTACGCGACCATCTTTTTCAACAGTAAATCCTACTGAAATTGTACCTGTTATATGGTTGTCAGTCATTTCTTTTGTATACTTGAAATTCTGACCAATGTATTTCATATAAGCCTGCATACCTCCAACTGGCTGAGGTAAGACTTCAGGTCTAGCATAAATTTTATCCTCTTGCATTTCAATCAGTGAACTTACGGCATGTGACACTACTGGTAATTTTACATCTATGACTTTAATCAGTTCGGTCTTAGCATCGACTGTATTATTTAAAACAAGTCCTGCAAAACCAATGATACCAGCAATTGGAATCATCAAAGTATATTTCCATTGATTGGATTTTTTTGATCTATTTTGAAATAACATCATAATTCTCTTTTTTAAAATGGACTCACTGGCAAACTCATGTGATAAGATATGAGTGGGCACGCGAAGTGCATTTGCGATTAATAATTCTGCATAAGATGTTTTATCTGTTGCAGCACAAAGTTGATCAGCAATACATTCATGCTGAAATTTCAATTCTTTGATATAAAAAAAAAGTACAGGATTGAACCAGTTAAAAATTCGGACGATCTCTATTAATAAAATATCATAAGAATGACCTTGCTGAACATGAACCAATTCATGACGATAAATGATGGTATTGTGCTTAGCTTCCTGACCGATATAAATAAAACTTAGAAAAGAAAATGATGTGTTTCCCTCTGATTGATTAAATCGCTGATAAAGTCTGATTAATCGAATCAAAAAATACAGAACTGCAATGGATATCGAAAGCCAATATATGAGCTCAAAATTCCAGTTTAATTGCGAAAAATGATGCTGATGAACGATTTTGATTTCAGGAATACTCAATTCGGCCAATTCGAGAGAGATAGCAGGCATTAACTTCGCTTTATAAGCTAGATTGGATAAATCTATAAACCGTATCGCTGGTAGAGTAAAAGACAATACTACTGCACTCAATAAATAAACTCTATTTCCCTGAAAAAAAGTTAGTTTGCGCAAAAACACATGGTAAATGATATAGAATGCAATTAAACTTAAATTGGCTAAAATGAGATAAGCGATCATAATATGGGATTTAATTGTTGAAAAACACTACATTTTCTTTTGTTTTGCAATCATCTCTAATAACTCATTGACTTCACCAAGGTCCAACTTATTTTCTTCTAAAAAATAAGATAGCATACTCGTAGCTGAGTTATCAAAATAATTATGCAATAGTTTTCCTGTTATTAGTTTTTTATATTCTTCTTTTGAAATCTTTGGGATATAACGATGGCTTTTCCCATAAGATTCGTGCTCCAGAAAACCCTTGGTTTCCAAAATGCGCACTATTGTAGAAACTGTATTATATGCTGGTTTTGGTTCTGGTAAACGATCGATCACTTCTTTAACAAAGGCTCCATTCATTTCCCATAGCTCATGCATAATTTGCTCTTCAGCTTTTGTAAGTTCTTTAATTTCGTTCATAACTCTTTTAATAAAAAGGCACGTCTGCCGATAATCGATTATATAACAAGTATAAAACTAAAAATTTAGTTATCCAACTAAAAGATTAGTTATTGTATTTAAAATACTAATAATGAGGAATATAAAATAAATTAGGGTCTATAATTGTATTAAAGATTTCCATATATTTTATAAAGAAGTTTCTCTAAATCCCGTGTTTTGATTTAAAGCGTTAAAATAATAAGGGGGTTAACGATCATGAATAATTTTAAATGCTGTGGAGTAGCTATTTAAAATTAATGATTGGAAGCACAGATACTTTTTTAATCTCCACTCCATCGACGATTATTTTTCTTTTCGGCCTGTTTAGCCTTTCGATCTAATCGATCTAAAACTTTACGATATGGTATTTTTGTCTTCTTACGAGATTTCATAGGCGTCAAAGCGGTATTGACGATATGCAAAAAACGTTCTATAGCTATTTCTTTATTTTTTAATTGGGAACGATCAGTATCACATTCCAACTGAAATATCGCTTCTTTATTAATTCTATTACTTAGAACATCCGTAATCAATGTTTTCTGATCTTCATTTAGGCACATACTTTCCAAAACGGGCCATTGTAATAGCACTTTGGAAGACACTTTATTAACATGTTGTCCACCTGCGCCACCTGAACGCGTAAATTTGAATGTTAATTCTTTTATTAATAATTCCTTATTTATCATGAGTATTTCTCTCTAATTTATCTATTTTTTCAATTAGATCCTTAATGATATCGAGCTGAAACTGTTGCATTTCGATTAACTCTTGCTCTTTATGAATCAATAAATGATCAACTTTTTCATGTAAAGTACGAATCTCCAATTCGGCCTTTAGATTGATCATATAGTCATTTTGAGCACGTTTTCGATCCTTATCTTCTTGTCTATTTTGACTCATCATAATGACGGGAGCTTGTAGTGCTGCTATACATGATAATAACAAATTGAGCAAAATAAATGGATATGGATCGAATCCCTTATCATTTAACCAATACATGTTAAAAAAGATCCAACACATCAAAAATGCCAGAAAAGATAAGATAAAGGTCCAACTTCCTCCAAAATTAGCGACTTTGTCTGCTATGCGCTCACCAAAAGATTCTTTGATTTCTTCTTGGTCGATTGAAGCACTGAGTACTTGATTGTTACTTAAACTTTCAACCACTAACTTATCAAGCTGTTTCAACTCTCCCAATTCATTTTTTAAAATCGTGGAAATATATTTTTCTTTATATCCGTCCAATTCATTAGATGAAATCAACGATTCTTTGGAAAATTGTGGAAAGTCTTCTTTAACAAGATCAAAAATGGAGCTTCTTAATGTTGATCCCAGGACTTTACTACTGATCGGAAAAGTTTTTCCTGATATGCTACTTACAAAAGTCTTCATAATATGTTTTCTTAATACGGTACAAGATAATTTTTTTCAATCAATAAAGTGTCAACAACATCTCATGACTCTGAGTTATGCTTAAAAAAATTATTGCATTCGTGTGATAGGCTGTTTTACAAAATAATCTTTAATTTGCAGTAAATAAAAAAGCATTATGAAAATTGGGATTGTATGTTATCCAACATTCGGCGGTAGTGGCGTCGTAGCGACAGAACTTGGAAAGGCTTTGGCTACGCATGGACATCAGGTTCATTTCATCACTTACCGGCAACCTGCGCGCTTAGACTTTTTTTCGGAAAATCTATTTTATCATGAAGTCGCTGTTTCACAATACCCACTTTTTGATTTTTTACCTTACGAATCGGCATTGGCGAGTAAACTGGTGGATGTTGTCCGTTTTGAAAAATTGGACGTTATTCATGTTCATTATGCCATCCCACATGCTTCAGCGGCCTTTATGGCTAAACAAATTTTGTTAACATATGGCATTAATATTCCTGTTGTAACAACACTACACGGTACAGATATCACTTTAGTTGGTAAGGATAAAAGTTTTAGCCCTGTTGTGACGTTTTCCATCAATCAGTCCGATGGTGTAACGACGGTATCACAAAGTTTAAAAGATCAAACGCTTACATTTTTCGATATTAAAAGAGATATTCAAGTTATTCCAAACTTTATTGACTTGGAAAGATTCAGTATCAAAGATCGCTCTCATTTCAAAAGAGCAATTGCTCCCGGCAATGAGCGTATTTTGATCCATACTTCAAACTTCAGAAAAGTAAAAAATACAGGTGATGTTATTCGTATTTTCCAAAAAGTAAATGAACATATTCCGAGTAAGCTATTGATGGTCGGTGACGGTCCTGAACGAACCAACGCGGAAGAATTGTGTCGTGATCTGGGTGTATGTCAAGATGTTCGATTTTTAGGAAAGCAGGATGCTGTAGAAGAAATTTTATCGGTATCGGATCTCTTTCTAATGCCATCAAGTTCCGAAAGTTTTGGTCTTGCAGCTTTGGAGGCAATGGCTTGTAAAGTTCCCGTTATTTCTACCAATACAGGGGGATTACCGGAACTGAATGTAAATGGTGAGACGGGTTTTTTAAGTGACATCGGTGATGTGGATGAGATGGCAAAAAATGCGATCTATATATTAGAGGATAATGATCGTCTAGAAAAATTTAAAGATGCTGCATTAGCACGCGCGAAAACATTTCAGCTCAGTAATATCATGCCCCAGTATGAAGAATATTATAGAGAAGTGATAGAAAAAGTTAAAAATTCCTAATAAATATAACTTTCGTCCTTATCGGATGAAAAAAAAATTTTATCTTTGGCCTTTGGAGAATTTCCAAAAAAACAATTATGAAATACAAACGTATCCTATTAAAACTTAGCGGCGAATCCTTAATGGGAGACCAAAGCTATGGCATTGACATCAAGAGAGTTGCACAATATGCAAAAGATATCAAAGAGTTACATACTCAAGGTTTAGAAATTGCTATTGTTATTGGTGGAGGTAATATCTATAGAGGTTTAAGTGCAGAGCAGTCTGGTATGGACCGTGTACAAGCGGATTATATGGGCATGTTAGCAACTGTCATTAATAGTATGGCGCTGCAAGATGGTCTTGAAAAAGTAGGTTTAAAAACTCGTTTGTTGACAGCAATCAAGATGGAACAGATCTGCGAGCCTTTTATTCGTAGAAGAGCTGTTCGTCACTTGGAAAAGGGACGTATTGTGATATTCGGAGCGGGAACTGGTAACCCTTATTTTACAACAGATACTGCAGCTTCGCTTCGTGCTATTGAAATTAACGCTGATGCCGTTTTAAAAGGTACTCGTGTGGATGGTATTTATACGGCAGATCCTGAGAAAGACCCTTCTGCTACTCGTTTTGATGAAATTTCGTTTACAGAAGTTTATCAAAGGGGTCTAAATGTCATGGACATGACAGCTTTTACATTGTGTCAAGAGAACAACTTACCGATTATTGTGTTCGATATGAACAAACCTGGTAACTTGTCAAAATTAGCAAATGGAGAACCAGTAGGTACTATCGTACGCTAATCATAAAAAAGAAAAAAACGATATTAAGATATGAATGAATTGATTTCACTTGAATTGGACGATTGTAAGGAGAGTATGTCCAAAGCTGTTTCTTTTACAGAATCAGAATTAACAAAAATTCGTGCCGGAAAGGCTTCGCCCGCTATGTTAGATGGTATTTCCGTAGATTACTATGGATCTCCAACTCCATTGTCTCAAGTTAGTAATATTAATACAACTGATGCACGTACAATTGTTATCCAACCATGGGAAAAACAATTGATCAATGCGATTGAAAAGGCTATTACTGATGCTAATCTTGGTGTAAATCCACAAAACGATGGTATTGTCATCCGTTTGGTAATTCCTGCTTTGACAGAAGAAAGAAGACGCGACCTTGTTAGAAAGGCAAAAGAAGAAACTGAAAAAGGCCGTGTTGTCGTTCGTAATATCCGTAAAGAAACTAATGAGTCTTTGAAAAAGTTGAAAAATGACGGAGCTTCTGAAGACGAAATTAAAGTTGGTGAAGCTGAGGTTCAAAAATTGACTGATTTATTTATTGCAAAAGTCGATAAATTAGCTGAATTAAAAGAAAAAGATATCATGACGGTATAATTTTCTTCAATAAAAAAGAAAACAAAAAATGGGGATGTAGGTAATACATTCCCATTTTTTGTTTATAATAATAGTTTTCTTTAAAATTAGTTGTAACTTAATCCTTACTAAACTACAAACAAATTAAACAGTATGAATAATTCACGCCGTCAATTTATCAAAAAAGCTGGTCTTGGACTTTCTGCCGCATATTTCCTACCACAGTTGCTCTCTTGTGAAAATAAAAAAATGGGTATTGATTCTCCCTTTACCAACCTAGGGGTGCAGCTTTATTCTATTCGTGATCTGATGGCAACAAATCCAACAGATTCCTTACAGCAGGTTGCAAAGATTGGCTATAAACACGTAGAGACATATGGAATAGATCCCGCTACAAAATCTTTTTGGGGTCTAGATTACAAAGCCTTAAAAAAAGTATTGGATGATAATGGATTAAAGTCGCACAGTGGTCATTACGACATGTCAAAATACTTTAGTCGTAATCATCAGGATAAAGAGGATCTGAATATCTACTTTGATGCCGCAAAAGAACTTGGTCAAGAGTATGTCATAGCCCCAGTATCTCCCATGTTTGACATTTCGGCTTTGAAGAAAGATGATTATCTATACATAGCAGAACAATTGAATAAGGCTGGTGAAGAGGCTAAAAAGCATGGATTGAAAGTTGCTTTCCATAATCATTTTTGGGAATTTAGGGATTTAGGTAATGGTACTAGAGGTGAGGAAGTTCTATTAGCATTTACTGAACCTGATCTGGTTGATTTTGAGCTTGATTTATATTGGGCTGAAAAAGCGGGAATGAATCCAGTCAGTTTGTTTGAGAAATTCCCTAATCGATTCAAATTATGGCATATCAAAGACATGGATAAAGGGTTTACTAAAACAATTGTCGGTCCTGAATTTGATAAATTAGATTTCGGTGCGATCTCGAAAGAAGTGAAATATACAGAGGTGGGTACTGGTCATATTGATTTCATCGCTATCGCTCAAGCGAAAGCAAAAGCAGGTTTAAAATATGCTTTTGTAGAACAAGATGACATTTATATACCTAACAAGTTTGAGAGTTTAAAAAAGAGCTACGACTACGTACAGGAGCATTTAGGGAAAATATAATAACAAAATAAAAG
>NZ_DJTA01000016.1:83650-104441 GCF_002440335.1 Sphingobacterium sp. UBA6320
CTTTTATTTTGTTATTATATTTAACGACTATTAAAAGGTCATTTTTTCGACTTCTTCAGCTGTTTCAATTACTTTTTCTGCCAAATCAGCTTTAAAAGCAATGATATTTTTTTCAATTGCTTTATCTTGAGTTCCAAGAATCTGAGCGGCTAGAATACCTGCATTTTTAGCCGCATTTAAAGCTACTGTAGCTACTGGAATACCATTGGGCATCTGTAAGATTGATAATACTGAATCCCAACCGTCGATCGAATTAGAAGACTTTACAGGAACTCCAATAACGGGCAAATGCGTAATTGATGCTACCATACCTGGCAAATGTGCGGCACCGCCTGCCCCTGCAATAATAACTTTCAATCCTCTTTTTGCGGCATCTTGTGCATAATCAAACATTCTCTGTGGGGTACGATGCGCAGAAACAATAGTCACCTCAAAAGGTACTCCTAATGTTTTTAATACATCTACCGCATCTTGCATAACAGGTAAGTCTGATTTACTTCCCATAATAATCCCTACTAAGGCTTGGTTCACTATTGACATATATCTTAAGCTTTTACTTTCAAAATTTCTTGTACTTTTCTTGCATTGCTGATCGCTAACTCTCGATCGTCATTGATGATACAAACGTGACCCATCTTACGGAAAGGTTTTGTAAATTTTTTTCCATACAAATGTACGTATACGCCCTCCATAGCTAAAATTTCTTCAACGCCTTCGTATTTTGCTAATCCTTCATAGCCTTCTTCACCTAACAGATTAATCATTACTGCATTTGTACGACAGCGAGTATCACCTAAAGGTAAATTGAAAATTGCTCTTAAATGTTGTGCAAATTGTGATACATAATTTCCTTCGATGGTTTGGTGTCCACTATTGTGTGTACGAGGTGCTAGTTCATTGACTAATATCTCTCCATCTTTTGTTAAGAACATCTCAACGGCAAGTAATCCGACTATCTGTAGATCATTGGCAATCTTTTTTGCTAGTTCTTCTGCCCGTTGCTGAATATCAAAACCATAAGTAGATGGGGCAATCAAAAATTCAACTAGATTCGCATCTGGATTGAATTCCATCTCTACCATAGGAAAGGTCGATACATCACCGTTATCATTTCTTGCGACAATGACAGCAATCTCTTTCTCAAAATCTACCCATTCTTCTATTAAAGATGGTTCATCAAAAGCAGTTTCTAAATCCGCTAATGAATTAATTTTCTTCACACCTTTACCGTCATAACCATCTTTACGAAGCTTCTGAATATAAGGTATACTTAAATTAGCATTATTCAGGTGCTCCTTCGTAGAAATCAGCTGAAACAACGAAGTAGGTATGTCATTTTGTTTAAAGAATTGTTTTTGCAAACCTTTGTCTTGTATCAATCTGATAATACGCGATTGAGGATAAACTAGAACACCCTCTTCTTCTAATTTTTCCAACGCATCCACATTGACCTTTTCAATCTCAATAGTAATCATATCGAGATCTTTTCCAAAATTGTATACGGTTTCAAAATCGCTCAAAGAGCCACATTCAAAACGATTGCATAATTTACGGCAAGGAGCATTCTTATCTGGATCAAGAATATGAACATTAACATTATAATTAATGGCCTCTTGAATCAACATTCGGCCCAATTGACCACCGCCAAGAACACCTAATTGCAAATCACCATAAAAATCTTTTCCCATGTCTATTTTTCTATATCTATTCTATTAAGCTTTCTGATTGAACAACTGTTCTCCCAGTAAACTTTCTTTTTCAATTTTCTTCTGTAATTCTATAAAAGCACCGATCAATGCTTCGGGCCTTGGGGGACATCCTTGCACGTATACATCGACGGGTATAACACGATCAACACCTTTGACTACGTGATAACCGTGTTGCCAATAAGGTCCTCCGCAATTTGAGCATGATCCCATGGAGATCACATATTTTGGCTCGGGCATTTGTTCATATAGCTTGCGGATACGATCTGCCATTTTGAACGTTACTGTACCTGCTATAATCATCACATCTGACTGCCTCGGAGAAGGACGAGGAAATACACCTAAACGATCCAAATCATAATTTGCAGCCATGGCTCCCATCATCTCAATAGCGCAACAGGCTATTCCAAAACTGATTGGCCACATCGATGATAATCTTGCCCAATTGAGTAGGTCATCCAATTTGGCAACAATAACACCATTATTCTGTATTTGACTTTCTAAACTCATGATGTTGCTCCTGGTTTTTTAAATCTCGGCTTAAAAGCTACTTTTGGAGAAGCGGATACGACATCACTCTTTGCTATAACTGCTTCTTCCTGCAGATCTTCTCTATGATTTCGCAATTGATAGGTTGCTTGGTTCAGCATATCATAAGCTGTACTTGGAATATTTACTTTTACATGTGGACGTTGATGAATCGGTTTTACCCATTCTAGATCACCTTTTACCCAAACAAAGATCAATCCTATGATCAATATACCGACAAATAATGCCATTTCAATTAATGTAAACCAACCCCACCTCCCATCGGCTGCGATGTATTCAGCTTGTCCAAAAACGGTCGCCCAAGGAAAAATAAAAATTAATTCGACATCAAAGAGTAAAAATATGAGTGCAATAACATAGAACCTAGGGTTGAATTGTACCCAAGAAGAGCCTACGGCATCTTCACCACATTCATATGTACTCAATTTTTGGGGTGTAGGTTTATTAACAGACAGTAATCGTGCTGCCATAATGGTCATCGCGACTAAAAATATCCCTATCAAAATTATGATAAGTATCTTTCCGTATTCCGATAATTGCCCGGGGTCATCCATTGTGTTACAAAGTTAAAAAATAATTCTATTACAATTAGTACTAAGTCTAAAATACAAAAAATAAATACGATTTGTAAAAGCCTAAAATTATAAATTTCATGTTTTTATGATTTCTGCATCTTCCCTTATCAGATCTGCAGAACTAAATTGGATATCTTTTTAGAATTTTACTAAATGACATTTAAAAAAATACCCTAAAAATTGTCAATTTTTAGGGTACAATGATTTAATAAATATGTTCTATCTTATTTCCCTGGCATTTTAGGCATATTTTTCATAAGTTTTGCTGCCATTGCAGGATTTGACATTTGTTTCATCACTTTACGCATGTCACCAAATTGTTTCATCAACTTATTTACTTCATTGATATCAGTACCTGATCCCTTTGCGATACGAATGCGTCTTTTTTGATCAATAGCATCCGGATTTTCTCTTTCAAATGGTGTCATGGAATCAATAATTGCTTCAATTGGTCTAAATGCATTATCATCTACTTCAATGTCTTTCATCGCTTTACCCACACCTGGTATCATTCCCATCAAATCTTTCATGTTACCCATTTTTTTGATTTGTTGGATTTGTGATTTAAAGTCATTGAAGTCAAATTTATTCTTGCGGATTTTCTTTTGAAGTTCAGCAGCTTGTTTTTCGTCAAATTGCTGTTGTGCGCGTTCTACTAAAGATACGACGTCACCCATACCCAATATACGGGAAGCCATACGTTCTGGATAAAACACGTCTAATGCATCCATTTTCTCGCCCGTACCTATAAATTTAATTGGCTTGTTGACAACAGATTTAATTGACAATGCGGCACCACCACGGGTATCACCATCTAATTTTGTCAAAACAACACCAGTGAAATCTAATCGATCATTGAAGGTTTTTGCAGTATTAACAGCATCTTGTCCTGTCATCGAATCGACAACAAAAAGAATTTCATGCGGTTGTGTAGCTTCTTTTACAGCTGTGATCTCCACCATCAAGGGTTCGTCAATAGCCAAACGCCCTGCTGTATCAATAATAACAACATTGTGTCCACTTCTCTTTGCTTCTTCAACACCTGCTTTTGCAATCGCAATAGGATCTGTTGAATGACGATCTACATATACAGGAACACCAACTTGGCCAGCTAACACTTCCAATTGATCAATAGCTGCTGGACGATAAACATCACCAGCTACCAATAATGGTTTCTTTCCTTTTTTATCTTTTAGATATAGCGCTAACTTTCCCGAGAATGTAGTTTTACCTGCTCCATTTAAACCAGCAATGAGTATAACTGTCGGATTTTTAGAAACTTCTAACTCGGTAACAGTGCCTCCCATTAATGCTGTCAACTCATCATTCATGATCTTAGTCAACAATTGTCCAGGTGAAATGCTTGTTAGTACGTTTTCTCCTAATGCTTTTTGTTTAACATCGTCAGTAAATGTCTTTGCAGTTTTATAATTCACATCGGCATCCAATAATGCCTTACGAATTTCTTTCATCGTTTCTGCAACGTTGATCTCGGTAATACTACCTTGGCCCTTTAAAACCTTAAAGGCTCTATCTAATTTATCCTGTAAGTTTTGAAACATGATAATTGTAAGTCTATGCTAATATAAAAAGCAAAGTTAAAAAAATTGTCGGAAGCTGAAGCATATAGAATTCAATTCCAAGCGTTAAACATAAAAAAAAGCGAATATTGATAAAAATATTCACTTTTTTATGCTGTAAGTATACTTAAAACAATTAATCTCTTCTTCCAAATAATAGGGAAGCATAATATAATAGAGTAACTAACGCACTTAATGCTGCTACTACGTAGGTCATAGCTGCCCATTTTAAGGCATCTCTGACACCTTCATCTTCTGCCGCACTATGTGTTACACCGTTGTTACTCAACCAAGCTTTTGCACGATTTGACGCATCAAATTCTACAGGTAGCGTCACGAAACTAAATATTGTTGTAATGGCTAGCGCTGCGACACCTATTGCTAAGACAATATAATTTTGTGAAAAGGCCATTAATATAACACCTAACATCAAAACCCATGATGTCAATTTTGAGGCGAAGCTCACCATTGGTACCATCGCTGATCTAAATCCTAACCATTTATATGCTGTAGCATGTTGCACAGCGTGCCCACATTCATGAGCAGAAACTGCAGCAGCTGCTATACTTCTGCCGCTGTAGACTTCTGGACTCAAATTTACCGTCTTATCAGCTGGGTTGTAATGATCCCCTAAACGATCGGGAATCGAAACGACTTGCACATCGTAGATACCATTGTCCGTCAACATTTTTTGAGCAATTTCCCCTCCTGTCAATCCACTTGTCAATGGAATTTCAGAATATTTTTTAAACTTATTTTTAAATCGGGTTTGTACGATCAGGCTCACCACCATGATCCCTATAAATAAAATCCAATACATAATATTTTCCTTGTTTTTGTAAATGCTTAATCAAAATATATTCCACCTTACCATAGTAGACAAAATTTCATACACTAATGTACTAAAATCATCCGCGAATCCATAATGGAACGATAAGTGAAACAAAAATATGACATTATTACAGATAAAGTTAAAATAAATGGGATGAACTTCTGCAGTTCATCCCATTTTACAAATTATTATTTTTTCAGTATGTCTTATCCGATCTGCAACATCAAACTTTGTCCTTCTATCATTTTTCTTAGGTTTGCCAATGCATAACGCATACGACCTAATGCTGTATTGATACTTACCTCAGTAATATCTGCAATATCTTTAAAACTCATATCACAAAAATGTCTCATAATTAAAACTTCTTTTTGATCATCTGGAAGTTTTTGAATCATTTTTTTCAAATCAATATCCCTTTGCTCCTTGAGCATTTTGGACTCTACATTTTCATCACTAAAGTCTAATACATCGAAAATATCAAATCCTTCGGTATTGACAATATTCGGAGCTCTTTTCTCTTTTCTGAAATGATCAATAATCATATTGTGTGCAATGCGCATAACCCAAGGTAAAAACTTACCTTCATCGTTATACTTACCGCCTTTTAATGTATTGATTACTTTTATAAAAGTTTCTTGAAAAATATCTTCTGCAAGATATTCATCTTTTACTTTCATATAAATGGAGGTATATATTTTAGATTTATAACGTTCTAACAAAGCTGCTAACGCTGTTTCTTTACCATCTAAATATATATGGATTAATTCTTGATCCGTTTTTTTATTTAAAACACTCATACTTCACCTATTTTTAGCAGTTACCAAATTAATTTAACTAAAACCTGTTCAAAAAAGTAAATGTATTCCGTATAGTAAGATATTTATGAAGTGATCAATTTTTGTATACTCAAAACAAGAGAAAATTATCGAGTAATCAAATTATTACAATATTATTTAAGACTTTTTAACATTTGCACAAAAAAAAGTGCCTTGATTCAACTCTAAGGCACTTTTCCACATAGCAATATGTTATATTTTATTTGTAAAGAGGGAATGCTGCCATCAATTCTTTTACTTTAGAATGGATTTTAGCAAGCTCTGAATCATTTGATGCATTTACAATAGCTGCATCAATTAGTTCTCCAATTTGGATAATCTCTGTTTCTTTGATACCACGTGTCGTGATCGCAGCTGTACCGAAACGAACACCTGAAGTAACAAATGGAGAACGAGAATCAAATGGAACCATATTTTTGTTTGTAGTAATACCTGCTTTTCCTAAAACAGCTTCTGCTTCTTTACCAGAAATATCTTTATTTCGTAGGTCTACCAACATCAAATGATTATCTGTACCACCAGAAATAATTTTATAATCTCTTTCGACGAAGAATTGTGCTAGAGTAGCCGCATTTTTCTTAACTTGAACAATGTATTCCATATATTCGTCAGAAAGCGCTTCACCATAAGCAATTGCTTTAGCTGCGATGGTATGCTCCAAAGGTCCTCCTTGTGTACCAGGGAAAACAGCTAGATCCAACAATTGTGTAATAGTACGAGTTTCGCCTTTTGGTGTTTTTACTCCCCAAGTATTTTCAAAATCTTTGCCAACCATAATCATACCACCACGAGGTCCGCGAAGGGTTTTATGTGTAGTTGTAGTTACGATATGACAGTGAGGAAGTGGATCATTTAATAATCCTCTTGCGATAAGTCCTGCTGGATGAGAAATATCGGCTAAAACTAAAGCACCAATTTCATCAGCAACTTTGCGGATTCGTGCATAGTCCCAGTCACGAGAATAAGCTGAAGCACCACAGATAATCATTTTCGGTTTTTCACGAAGTGCCGTTTCTTCTAATTGTTCATAATCAATTAGACCAGTTTCTTCTTTTACACCGTAAAACAAAGGTTGGTAAATTTTACCTGATAAATTCGCTGGAGAACCGTGCGTCAAGTGACCGCCATGAGATAAGTCAAGACCTAAGATTTTATCACCAGGTTTGATCGTTGCTAAAAACACAGCGGCATTTGCCTGTGCTCCTGAATGTGGTTGTACATTTACCCATTCAGCACCAAATAATTGTTTTGCACGATTAATTGCAATAGTTTCGATTTCATCGACTACCTCGCAACCACCATAGTAACGTTTTCCCGGTAAGCCTTCAGCATATTTATTTGTCAAAACTGAACCTGCAGCTTCCATAACTTGTTTTGAAACGAAGTTTTCTGATGCAATTAATTCGATACCTTCTTCTTGGCGTTTAAGCTCATCAGCTATCAAATTGAAAATGGCTTGATCTCTTTCCATTGTTTTAATCTAGTATAAAATATGAATATTATGATTTTAGTCTACAAAGATAGTATAATACTTAAAAAAGGCTTCACAAAACGCCCTTTATTATTACAAAATATCATAAAATCACCTTATTTATTAAAATATGACAAAATCAATATTCTTAATTCGTAACGAATTACTTCAACGTCATCAACAAGAAGACTTGAAGAAGCGACACAAGTTGTATAATAAAGATTATCGATATTGACATGTTAGGTCATCACAAATTTTTTGTCTGCTCGTTAAGTCCTGTTGCACAAAAGGTAAGGATCAGAATTATAGCAGTGTATAATCAATGTCATAAATTTGTAGCTCTCTTATTTTCTATTAAAATTATGTAATTTTGTTTAAGTTGGTTAAAATATTATCACGATGAGTACAGAGACTATAACAGAGAAAGCTCCTTTAACATTAACTGATGGAGCAATAAAGGAATTAAAAAAGCTGAAAGATCAACAAGAAATTTCAGATGATTTTGGATTACGTATTGGTGTTGAAGGTGGTGGTTGTTCTGGAATGAGCTATATTTTAGGTTTCGACCAGAAAAAAGAAGGGGATAGCGAATACAGTATTGCAGGAATTAGAGTTTTTATGAATAAAGCACACGGCTTATATCTGGCAGGAATGGAGGTTGACTTCAGAAATGGCCTGGATGCGCGTGGATTTACTTTCAATAATCCCAATGCCTCAAGTACATGTGGCTGCGGAAGCTCTTTCTCCGCATAAAAAATTAAAGATATAATCCAAAGCCCGATATTCGCTGGATATTGGGCTTTGTTGGTTTTACAAAAACTTATCTTCTGATCAATACCTAATGCTACAAATGTAGTTTTTTTGACTAAAAAGTACATTAACTCTGCGTCAAAGAGGAATACATATGCCTTAAAACTGTTCATTTTTTAACTTTCAGCTTTCAGCTTAATTGATTAAATTAGCGACCTTTAGAAAAAGATTACGAGACACCGATGTATAAAGAATATAAGCAGCTTAATTTGCCGGAAATAGGCAAAGAAATATTGACCCGTTGGGAACAGGAAAAAATATTCGAAAAAAGTATCACAAACCGTCCAGGAAATAAACCTTACACATTTTATGAAGGCCCTCCTTCGGCTAATGGTATGCCTGGTATTCACCATGTGATGGGTCGTACGATTAAGGATATCTTCTGCCGTTACAAAACTCTAAAAGGATTTCAAGTAAAACGTAAGGGTGGATGGGATACTCATGGGCTTCCAATCGAACTTGCTGTCGAAAAGAAATTGGGGATTACAAAAGAAGACATCGGTAAAAAAATAACTGTAGAAGAATACAATGATGCCTGTCGTACAGAGGTCATGAAATATACTGATGTATGGAATGATCTGACTACTAAAATGGGTTATTGGGTAGATCTTGAAAACCCATATGTGACATATGAAAATGAGTATATCGAAACACTCTGGTACCTTTTAAAAGAATTTTACAAAAAAGGCCTTCTCTATAAAGGGTACACTATACAGCCTTACTCCCCTGCTGCAGGTACAGGATTGAGTTCGCATGAATTAAATCAGCCCGGTACTTACAAAGATGTGAAGGATACTACTATTGTTGCTCAATTTAGACTCATCAACAATCAATTACATCCAGCAATCGGTACTCTGGTAGAAGATACAGCCGAGGATGTAGCTTTCATCGCATGGACGACTACACCTTGGACACTTCCGTCCAATACTGCTTTGATTGTTGGGAAAAAAATCTCTTACGTAAAAATTAAAACTTTCAATCAATATACAGGTGCACCAGTTTCTGTTATACTGGCAAAAGATTTAATTTCAAAACATTTCAAAGCTGAAGGAAAAGACGCTTCGTTTCAAGATTATAAATTAGGGGATAAAGTTATCCCTTGGGAAGTGGCCGCAACTGTTACAGGTGAGGAGCTTGTTGGTTTACGTTATGAGCAATTAATGCCCTATATTACTTCAGATGAACTGCAAGAAAGGGCTTTCCGTGTAATCCCAGGTGATTTTGTAACTACAGAAGATGGTACGGGTATCGTACATGCTGCTCCTACTTATGGTGCAGATGACTTTAGAGTAGCTAAAGAACAAGGTGTACCCGGAATTTTGATTAAGGATGAAAATGGAAAAGAGGTTCCAACAGTAGATCGTACTGGTCGTTTTGTAAAAGAAATTACTGACTTTGCTGGTCGTTTTGTGAAAGAAGAATATTATTCGGATGCTGAACGTGCTGATAAAGATTTCCGTCCTACTGATGTACTCATTGCAATTAAACTAAAAGAAGACAACAAGGCTTTTGATGTCAAAAAATATGAACATACATACCCACACTGCTGGCGTACAGATAAACCGGTTCTATACTATCCATTGGATAGCTGGTTTATTAAATCTACAGCAGTTAAAAATGATCTAGTTGCTCTTAATAAAACTATTAATTGGAAACCTGAGGCAACTGGCACAGGGCGTTTTGGTAATTGGTTAGAAAATTTAGTTGACTGGAATTTATCACGTTCTCGTTACTGGGGTACTCCACTTCCAATCTGGCGTTCTGAAGATGAAAATGAAGAAATATGTGTAGGCTCTATGCCTGAATTAAAGGCTTTATTAGAGGCTTCTTTATTGTCAGATGTTTTAACAGAAAAAGAAAAAGAAACAAACAAATCATACTTAGATAAATTCGGAACGGAACAACTTGACTTACACCGTCCGTATGTAGATGATATCATCTTTGTATCCGATGCGGGTCAAAAATTATTCCGTGAACCTGACTTAATCGACGTTTGGTTTGATTCTGGTGCTATGCCGTATGCACAATGGGGTTTAGATTACGAAAAATTAGCAAAAGGAGAAGCGTTACCATTCAAAGATGGATATAAAGAAGCATTTCCTGCAGATTTTATTGCAGAAGGAGTAGATCAAACACGTGGTTGGTTCTTCACACTGCATGCGATATCAACGATGCTTCAAAAATCAGTTGCTTTTAAGAATGTCGTATCTAATGGTTTAGTTTTAGATAAGAATGGAAATAAAATGTCTAAACGTCTTGGTAATGGTATTGATCCATTTGCAACGTTAGATAAATATAGTGCTGATGCTACTCGTTGGTATATGATCAGTAATGCATCTCCGTGGGATAACTTAAAGTTTAACGAAGAGGGATTGGACGAGGTACGTCGTAAGTTTTTTGGTACTTTATATAATACATATGCTTTCTTTGCTTTATATGCGAATATTGATAAATTCAGTTATGCGGAATCAGATATCGAGCTAGCGAATCGTCCTGAAATCGATCGTTGGGTAATTTCATTATTAAATAGTTTAACGAAAGAGGTAGATGAGTATTATGCAGAATTCGAACCTACAAAAGCCGCTCGTGCAATACAAAATTTTGTTGATGAGCATCTAAGTAATTGGTATGTTCGTCTTTGCAGACGTCGCTTTTGGAAGGGCGAATATTCGGAAGATAAAATATCTGCCTACCAAACACTTTTTACATGTCTGGATACCATTGCAAAGTTAATGTCTCCGATATCTCCTTTCTTTTCAGATCAATTATACTTGGATCTGAATAACGCAACAGGAAAAGAAACTTTTGAATCTGTACATTTAGCTAATTTCCCAATATATCACGAGCAATTGGTTGATAAAGATTTGGAAGAACGCATGTCCTTGGCTCAAGATATCTCATCATTGACGCTGTCACTGCGCAAAAAAGTAGGCATCAATGTTAGACAGCCCTTAAATAAAATATTACTTCCAGTATTGGATAATAGTTTCCAAGAGCGGGTTGAAAAGGTAAAAGATTTGATACTTTCGGAGACTAATATCAAAGATATTCAATTCATTACGGATACTACAGGTATCATCAAGAAAAAAATAAAGCCAAATTTCAAAGCTCTTGGCTCGAAAGTTGGTAAAGACATGAAGTTAGTGTCTGCAAAAATCAATGCGCTTTCTATGGAAGAGGTTGCGAAATTGGAACGTGATGGCGAAATAATGTTAGCCGATACGCCGTATACGATCCAATTAACTGATGTAGAAATTATAGCAGAAGATGTTGCGGGATGGCAGGTCGCTAATTTAGCTAAATTAACCGTTGCGCTAGATATTCATATTTCTGACGAATTAAGACAAGAAGGATTGTCTCGAGAGTTGGTTAACCGTATCCAAAACCTAAGAAAAGATAAGGGTTTTGAAGTTACTGACCGTATCGTTGTTTTCGTTAGTAAAGATGCTGATATTGAGCAAGCCACGAATAAAAATTTATCTTATATTTGTACCGAAATTCTAGCGGATTCATTGAAATTCGAAGAATCACTAACCACTGGAGATAACATTGATATCGATGGTAAGGAATTGAATGTTTTAATCGAAAAAATTTAAATTATGGCAACTAATAACGAAAAGACACGCTATAGCGATTCAGAGCTACAAGAATTTAAAAGCATTATTTTAGAAAAATTAAGAATAGCAAAAGAAGAACTTTCAGCATTGACTGCCTCACTTAACAATAGTGATGCAAATGGTACAGATGATACTGCAGGAACCTATAAAACACTAGAAGATGGTTCTGCGACTTTGGAAAAAGAACAAACAAATCAATTAGCAGCGCGTCAACGAAAATTTATAGACAATTTGGATGCAGCTTTAGTGCGTATTGAAAATAAAACATATGGTATCTGTAGAGAGACCGGAAAATTGATTCAAAAGGAAAGATTGAAAGCTGTCCCGCACACTACATTAAGTATTGAAGCTAAGAATAAGCAGTATTAATATTATTTAAATACAAAAAGATAATGGTCTTTACTGTCGGTAAAGACCATTTTTACAACTATGAAAGGCTATACTAAACCCGTAATTTTAATAA
This sequence comes from Sphingobacterium sp. UBA6320, assembly GCF_002440335.1. Lineage (NCBI taxonomy): Bacteria > Pseudomonadati > Bacteroidota > Sphingobacteriia > Sphingobacteriales > Sphingobacteriaceae > Sphingobacterium > Sphingobacterium sp. UBA6320. The sequence goes on from NZ_DJTA01000016.1 coordinate 96,090, forward strand.
TTCTAGTTCTTTTAATTGACCAAATATCAAAACTATGGGTTAAATTAAATATGACCATCGGTCAAAGCTATGAAGTGATTGGTAAATTTGTACAAATTCATTTCATAGAAAACAATGGGATGGCGTATGGAATGGAATTTGGTGGAGAATTTGGAAAACTCATGCTTACTCTTTTTCGTATTATCGCTGTTGGAGCAATCGGCTATGGTCTACATTACATGGTTCAAAAGAAATATAATAGAGGATTTATTCTCAATATTGCTTTAATATTTGCAGGAGCACTTGGGAATATAATTGATTCTACTTTCTACGGTTTAATCTTTAGTGAAAGTACTTGGTATGACAAAGCGACCTTATTCCCTTCGGGTGGTGGTTATGCAACTATTTTTCATGGAAAAGTAGTGGACATGCTTTATTTTCCGCTTATTGAAGGTACCTTTCCCTCTTGGCTACCAATTTGGGGTGGTCAGGAATTTTTATTTTTCCGACCTGTATTTAACATCGCTGATTCTGCAATATCGGTGGGCGTAATTCTGATTCTACTTTTTCAAAAAAAATACTTTAAAGAAGAAAAAGAAGAAAAAACAAGTATCCATAGTGAAATTGTAGAAGATTAAAAATGACTTCCTTAAGTCTTGAAAATTCAAGGCTTTTTTTATTCAATAACAATAGTTAAGACAATGAAATTAGAAATGAAATGGGCAATATTGGCACTTCTAACTATTTTTAGTTTACCCAGCATTGCTCAATATAGCAATCCAGATTTAGTAAAAAAACATATTCATTACCTTGCAAGTGATAAAATGAAAGGTCGAGGTACAGGTAGTAAAGAAGTCTTTAAGGCAGCTGACTATATCGAAAAATATTTTAAAAAACTTAAACTACAACCGCTAGGTGAAAAAGGATTTCGTCAATCGTTTGAAGCTAAAGTCTGGAAAGTTAAAGTGAGTGACAGCATTCGTAAGGCAGATAATATCATTGCATTTTTAGATAATGGTGCACCGCTTACTATTGTTATTGGCGCTCATTATGATCATTTAGGAACTGGTCATCAAGGAAGTTCAAAAGATTCATTAGGTGTTGGTAAAATACATAACGGAGCTGATGATAATGCTTCTGGAGTAGCTGGTTTATTGGAGTTAGCACGCTACTATAGCACAAATAATATAAAGGAAAGTCATAATTTTCTATTTATTGCATTCGGTGCAGAAGAATTAGGATTAATAGGATCCAAATATTTTACCGAACACCCTACCCTACCCTTAGATAACATAACTGGCATGTTGAACATGGATATGATCGGAAGATTAAATCCTGAACAGGGTGTTGCTGTAATCGGATATGGTACAAGTAAAAAGTGGCCAGAAATCTTTGAAGGCATTGCTCCAAAGATTAAGTTCTATACAGGTCATGACGGAAATGGTGGTTCAGATCAAACCTCTTTCTACAAAAAAAATATTCCTGTTTTGTTTTTCCACACCGGTGGTCACCCAGATTATCATATGCCAACAGATGACCCAGATAAAATTAATTACACTGGATTGAATGGTATCATTGATTTCGAAGTCATGGTTATCAACAATATGTTAAGACAAAGTGGAAAACTAGAATTTCAATTCACAAATTAATGATGGTTTCCAACAAAGTGTTAATAACGGGTTCTAATGGTTTTTTAGGACAAAAACTGATTGATCGTCTTAGTAAAGACAGTAGCTACGATACTTTTGCAATCTCTATGCATGAAAATGAGAATCCAAATAAGGAAAATTATCATTTTCAACAATTGGATTTAATGAATTCGGAACTTCTAAATAACTATTTATCAGAATTTAAACCTAACTATATCATACATACTGCGGCTATCACAAGTGTTGAAGCATGTGAGGCTGATCAGGCTAAGTGCCAGAAGATGAATGTTGATGTTGTCGAAAAGCTAGCCCAATACTGCAAGCAATCAAATGCTTTTTTAGTACAGTTATCCACAGACTTTGTGTTTGATGGAAAAAATGGTCCTTATAAAGAGGAGGATTTGGCTCAGCCATTGAGTGAATATGGGAAGAGCAAGTTACGTTCTGAACAAGTTATCCACAATACGGGATGCGCCTATGCAATTTTAAGAACTATACTAGTATATGGAATAAATGCAAACCCAAAACGCTCTAATTTAGTACTTTGGGCAAAAGAAAAACTATCTAGTAAAGAATCAATAAATGTAGTAAAAGATCAGTGGCGTATGCCAACTTTTGTTGATGACTTGGCAGAGGCATGTATTTTAGCAATTAAAAAACGTGTAACTGGGGTTTTCCACATTAGCGGAGAAGAAATGTTTACAATTGCAGAAGCTGTTTACCAAATTGCGGATTTTTGGAAACTGGATAAATCTTTAATTTTTGAATTAACAGCTTCAGAAATCAATCAATCCGAAAATCGTCCTCAGAAAACTGGTTTTATATTATCAAAAGCAAAATCAATCTTAGGTTATAAACCGACTCCCTTCAAAATGAGTTTAGAAATAATTGATCAACAATACGGAATCTTCCGTTAATAATAAAAAAGAGATGAAGGATAAATGTGCAAAAGAATCGACTACAGTAATGAATGAATTGGTATTGCCAAACGATACCAACACTTTTGGAAATTTGATGGGTGGTAGGTTGTTGTATTGGATGGATATCTGTTCGGCTATGGCTGCTCAGAAACATTGTAACAGTCCAGTAGTGACGGTATCTGTTGATAACGTATCGTTCAAAAGATCTATTCGATTAGGAGAAGTGGTTACTATTGAGGCTAAAGTGACACGTGCTTTTAATACGTCAATAGAAGTAAGAATGGAAGTATTTGCTCAAAACTTACCTTTGGGTACTAAAGAGAAATCCAACGAAGCATATTACACTTTTGTAGCTATAGATGAACATGCGAAACCGCAACCTATTCCAAAAGTTATTCCTGAAACGGAATTGGAACATAGGCTCTATGACGAAGCCATGAGACGCCGTGAGTTGCGCTTAATCTTAAGTGGTAAACTAGACCCCAATAAAGCGACAGAATTGAAAAACCTAGTCAATCTATTTGATCATAAAGGTTAATTTAAAAAGCCTCAAATTTATCATTTGAGGCTTTTTAAATCTAATTGGGAGTCACATATTACTCACTCCCTAATGCGACTATACGATCAAACTCTTCGGCTTTTAGTGGCATCACTGATAATCTTCCTTGACGAACTAAAGCAACATCTTGAAGAAATTCATCAGCTTTTATCTGTTCAAGAGTGACCGATTTTTTGAATGTTTCGACTGGAGCTAAATCAACAACAACCCATTTCGGATCTTCAGTTGTGGGATCCTGATAATATTCTTTTACAACTTTTGCTATACCTACTACTTCTTTGCCCTCATTACTATGGTAGAATAAAACAAGATCACCTTCTTTCATTGCTTTGAGATTATTACGTGCTTGATAATTACGTACACCATCCCAAAAGGTTTGACCATCCTTGTTAAATTGTTCCCAACTGTATTTAAAGGGTTCTGATTTGACCAAAAAGTAATTCATATTAAAAAATTAGTTTTGTTGCTCTAATACTTCCATTTTATCCGCAAAATGTGCACAGTAGTCACGTAAATCAGCGATGACTTTCTCTGCCATAGGATCTCCTCCAGAAGAACGAAGAAATGAATCACCTAATGTTTGTAATGTTTCGTAAAAAAAACGTTTCATTTCATCATAAGGCATATCTTTTGTCCACAAATCGATACGCATTGAATTTTTATATGCTGAATCCCATAATGCTAAAAACATGGCTTTTGCAGGTAGTTCATCAGAAGATTCACCATCATTTGAAGACCAAGTTATTGTATTTGGAACATTGGTTTCGTCCAATTCAATCTGTAATTTTATTTCTGCTTTTTTCATTATAATATTGTTTGTTTTAATAATGAGTGAATGCTGATCGCTGTATTTAACAGCTCTTTTCACTCGGTTTTAAAGCCTATGAATATATTAAAAGTATACCCATTTATAAATGCTATGTATAAATGGGATTATGTTATTTTTATGATCAAAGTCAATATCGCTACTGCTACTATAAAAAATAATTCATAAAGCCATAACTTATTATCTTGTTTGACAATAACACGAAAGAAAATATCCACGAATAGAAGTACAACAAGTAAGCTGATGAGTGCTGTAATAGTTAGCAACGGATTTCCGTCTGCCATATCTTCTACAAAATACCAAGCTATCAGGCATGCCGATACAATATTAATGGGTGTTAGTCTCACTATTTCGTTCTATAATTTCTTTTAGTCGAAGTTTTAGGACCCTTTTTATTGGATTTAAACCCTGAAGCACGTTGTGATGCTTTTGCTTCTTTCTGTTTAATCACAAATTTCTTTTCGTGAAAAGCTCCTTTAAAATCTGGATCATCTTTTCGCTTTTGATTGTCAATTTCTTTAGCAATGATTTGACGTTCGAAATAAGGAGTTTCTTCTACAAAAACTTCATCTGGTAAAGGTGCAACATCTACAGATTGGCGCATTAACTTTTCAATTTTTCTGAAATAATGCTTTTCTGCATCATTACAAAAAGTAATAGCATCGCCAGAATTAAATGCACGTCCGGTACGTCCGATACGATGAACATAATCTTCTGTAACAATGGGTACTTCGAAATTAATAACATGGGACACATTGGTTACATCTAATCCACGGGCAGCTACATCTGTGGCTACTAAGATCCTAATATTTCCTTCTTTAAACGCATTAATAGAGTTAATTCGAGTATTCTGACCTTTGTTGGCATGGATGACACGTACTTGATCTTTTCCATATTTACGTTCTAAAAAAGCGAAAACATTATCTGCAACTGTCCTCGTTTTACAAAAAACAATTAAACGGTGAAATGACTCATCATCTTTCAATAAATGTTGTAGTAAATTTAACTTTGTCTTTTGATTAGGAACAAAATAGACCCTTTGACTTACTGTGGAGGCTGGTGTTGCTTGTTCAGAAACTTCCACAATAGTAGGGAAAGCTAAAAAATCACCAGCAATTTTACGAACCAGTTCGCTCATTGTTGCTGAAAACAATAAATTCTGTCTTTTACGGGGTACGACTTCTAAAATACGGTGAAGTTTAGAAATAAACCCCATATCCATCATTTTATCGGCTTCATCCATTACAAGAAATTTCAACGATTTTACGTTGATATGTCCCTCTAAGTATAAGTCCAAAAATCGACCTGGTGTAGCTACAATGATATCTACTCCTTTTTCAAGATTTTCAATTTGGGTTTTAGGTCCTAATCCGCCGTATAATACTACCGTACGTAAATCAAGGTATTTAGAAAATGTTTGAATATTTTCCTCGATTTGCATCGCAAGTTCTCGTGTTGGCGACAAAATCAATGCACGTGCATCTTGCCCCTGTGCATATTTCAATTTCATTAATATAGGTAAGACAAATGCAGCAGTCTTCCCAGTGCCAGTTTGTGCTACTCCCATGATATCTTGACCAGCAAGAATTGGTGTAATCGTTTTTTCTTGTATTTCTGTTGGAACCGAATAACCTGCCTCTTCAATTGCGTTCAAAAGCTGCTTATTCAATTTAAAATTTTCAAATGTTTGCTGCATTTTACAAAGGTAATGAAAAGCATTCACTTGCTTATCCTATGCTTTAAATGATTCTGAGATTGACGTAAAATTGACATAACTATTTCATTATTATTCAAAAGTAGCTGTTGCATAAGCTACATTTTGAATTCAAGCAGAATTAAACCACCTTTGTAGTAAATAACTAAACTTTTTTATCAAGTTTGTATGAAAAAATTATGGATCTTATTGCTGCTTATTACAGCAAGTTTGACCACATTTGCTGATGAAGGAATGTGGTTCTTAATGCATTTGAAGCGCCTGAATGAGGCTGATATGCAAAAGAAAGGATTGAAATTGACTGCTGAAGAAATTTACAGTATCAACAATTCTAGTTTAAAAGACGCAATCGTACAATTCAATGGTGGTTGTACTGCTGAAATTGTTTCTGATCAGGGATTAGTATTCACAAACCATCACTGTGGTTATGGAGCTATCGCCGAACTTTCGACTCCTGAAAATGACCACTTAACCAATGGTTTTTGGGCGAAAACAAAATCAGAAGAGCTCAAACCTAAGTCGTTATTCGTTCGTTTCTTTGTTCGTATGGATGATGTTTCAAAAAGAATCTTATCGTTAGTAAATGATAAGATGTCTGAATCTGAACGTCAAAAAATCATTAATCAAGAAATTGCTAAAATCGAAAAAGAGAACAGCGAAAATGGCAAGTACATCGTGAACGTAAAATCATTTTACAATGGAAATGAATATTACTATTTTGTTTATCAAGATTTTAACGATGTTCGATTGGTAGGAACTCCTCCTAACAGTATTGGTAAATTTGGTGGTGACACAGACAACTGGGAGTGGCCACGTCACACTGGTGATTTTTCTATTTTCCGTGTCTATGCTGACAAAAATGGCAATCCCGCAGAATATGCTAAGGACAACGTTCCTTTGAAACCAAAGCATTTTTTACCAATCAGTTTAAAGGGCTTTAAAGAGGGTGACTTTGCTATGATTTTAGGTTACCCTGGTCGTACAAACCGTTGGATGCCTGCTGGTGGAATTGATCAGAATGTAAAATTTGCATATCCTGCTTGGGTTGAAGCTTCTAAAACAGGAATGGATGCGATGAAAAAATACATGGACAAAGATCAAGCAGTTAAAATTAACTATGCTTCTAAATATTCTCAAGTCGCCAATTACTGGAAAAATCGTCAAGGAATGATCGATGCTTTAACTTTACATAAAACTGCCATTACTAAAGCGCAGGATGAAGCAAAATTCAATAAATGGGCTAATAAAAAAGAAAATAAAGAACAATATGGCGACGTTATTGCTACAATCAATGCTTATTATGCCGCAACAAACGAGAAGGCACGTCATGACAACTATTTAAGTGGCATGCTCCGTTCTAGTACCTTGGCAGCATTGCCGTACTCTATAGGTAGTGGTCTAGATATGTATGTGAAGTCGAATGAAGCAAAACGTAAAGAATTGTTACCAAGATTACAAGCAGCTATTGCATCTGGCTACGAAAAAATGTACTTGCCTCTTGAGGAAGATGTTTTAATTGATGAACTAAACCTATATGCAAAAAAAGCTGGTAACATCGCGCCTTACGTTTCAGAATTGGCAAGCAAAAACAATAATGATTTAACTTCGTACATTCGTGAGGCTATCAAAAATAGTATTTTTGCATCTGAAGAACGTTTGAATAACTTTTTAAGTAATCCTACAGCCATTGCATTAGACAATGACCCACTCTACAAATTATCTTCAGCTTTATTAAATAAATATCGTGAATCTGCAATTGCGGATAAAGATGCTACAGATAAATTTGAAGCAGCACATCGTAAATATGTAGCTGGTGTATTGGCTTCAAATCCAAAAGGTAAATTTTATCCTGATGCAAACAGCACGTTACGTTTAACGTATGGTTCTATTAAATCACTACCTGCAGATAAACGTAATGACGCGGCAGAGAACTACTATACGACTTTAAAAGGTACAATTGCGAAGTACAAAAAAGGAGACGAAGAGTTTGATTTACCGCAGCGATTGATCGATCTGCAGAATAATAAAGATTATGGCCGTTACGCTGATAAAGCTGGTTATCTCCCTGTTAACTTCCTAAGTGATAATGATATTACTGGTGGAAATTCGGGATCTCCTGTAATAAATGGAAATGGTGAATTAATTGGCTTGGCTTTTGATGGTAATATCGAAGCAATGGCAGGTGACGTCATTTTTGATCACAAATTGCAACGCACAATATCTGTTGATATTCGATATGTTCTTTTTGTTATTGACAAATTTGCTGGAGCGACCAATATCATAAATGAATTAAAAATTGTAGAATAATAATATTTTACAATTTTTAACAGATTTTTTTCAGAAAAAATATTTTCTATTAAATTGGTTTTTGTATATTTATTGTGTTAATTAGAGTAATAAACAGGACCATAAAACTAAAATTATAATTATTAAAATGGAAAACTACGTAAAATTAAAAGAGTTAGTAGCATCAATCGAAGCAGATGCAGACAAATTTTTCAACAATGGTAACTCTGCTGCTGGTACTCGTGTACGCAAAGGATTACAGGACATTAAAACATTAGCACAAGAAATTCGTAACGAAGTTACTGCTAAGAAAAATGATGGTAAATAATTATTATTTATCTTAATCAAAATAAAAGGCGCTTTAAAAGCGCCTTTTATTTTGATATTATTTTTTTATATTGTAGTGTCCTAGAATAGGT